>NZ_JARWAM010000023.1:0-31515 GCF_031451695.1 Franzmannia qiaohouensis | reverse complement strand
ACTGAGCAGCCATCAATCAGTTAATCCGTTGTGAGTTTCACTTGTCGCTTATCTTCCAATCTCGCATATCAACCATTTAATCCGGATACCCTAAATTCTCACGCGCCAAACAGCCGCGCCGGCTACCTGTGGTCTTATCTCATGAGGAAGTGATGAACGTGCTGAGCAAGGTAGTCCTCTGGAATCAGGGTAAGCGAGGAATCTGGGCACGCTACCGCCAGGGGATGCTGCTCACCAGCCCCCTCCTTGGCGGTCTGAAACCACCGACATGTCTCCATCGAGATGTGAACCCGCTTCGAAACATGTGATTACATGCAGCTAACCAAATGAACCATCGGCATGCGTAGCCGCATCTTGTGGAGAGAGTCGTACGATGCAGGTCCGCATTGAGTCTCCCTCGCCTGATACCCAGCTTTACGCAACATCCTGCACCTCCCGGCACTTAGGGTAGGCCGAGCACCCCCAGAACCGATTACCAGCGTTTGCTCCCCGCTTCGACGTGCGAAGTACCATGCCGCTTCCGCACTTCGGGCATGTTCGCTCAGCGCTGGATTCGAAGCGTGCCTTGAGGTGTTTTACATGCTGTAGGTGAGTTTCCCGATTGGGCTCGAGCCGGCCGGTTGTGAGTCGTTCCAGTACGTCTTGAACCTGAGCGTCCGACAGCACAGGCACCCGGAATGACTTGATGTATCTCACATAGCCGCCGCCGATGGTGACGTTATCGGGCATCATGGTCTTGAACACGGCGCTGCCGGAGAAAACCACCAACGAGTGAATGGTGTCCGCCGGCACTTCGAGCAGGGCTTCCAGAGCTTTCACATGCTTATAGTTCTGGCGCAGCGGATTCTGGAATTTAAAGGTCTTGCGGTAGACCTTCTGAGTCCATTGGGCCTGTCTTTCGCTGCCGAAGATCCAGCCCGCCATGTGCTTGGTTTCGATGACGAAGATGCCGTAGCGGGAGACGAGTACGTGGTCGATCTGGGTGGTGCCGTCGGATGTGGGCAGCGTGATGTTGTGAACTCCCAGGTACTCTTCCGCCGGCAGCCGCACCTTGGCGACCAGCTTGACGAAGGCTTCGCCGAAGATGCCTTTGAACCAGCGAGACTTGATGATGCCGAGGAGCAAGACGAGGGGAAGCACCCACCACAGCGGCCTTGCGGCTTCAAATATGATCGCGTAATCCAAGATGTCATCTCAGCTATATAGAACGGCATCAGGCCTTTGCTACTGCCCACTTAGCTCCAAGCTAACGCTTTCATAGCTGTAAATCTACGTAACACGCCTTATTTTTGACCATGGTAGTCTCAGCGTAGGCAATGTCTTACGACTTGTAAGCGATGTCATACAAACCGAGATCGCTATGTGCGTTCCGAGACCTGCTCGGCACGCCTACTGGCGGCGTGTTTCATATTATCTCGATCAGCATGGCCGATTCCCTAGCGCCTATTTCACATCGGCACGCAGCGTGTCTGCTGCCCGAATGGTGCTGGCTAAAGAAGAGCACGGGCACCCACCGGGCGCCCGTGCTGATTCAACGCTTGAGGAAGTTGCTCTTGACCAGGCTTATCACCTCATCCATGCGCCCGGCCAGCACCGCCTTGCCGGAGTAGAGCGCGGTGGAGGCGACTTGGCCGGCTTCCACCTTCGGCGGCATCACCAGCTCCATGGGGTTGACCTTCACGTCCAGCAGCGCTGGCCCGGGCTGGGCAAACAGCTCGGCGAGGGCCATGTCGAGCTCGTCCTCGCGTTCGACGCGCTTGCCCCACATGCCGATGGCCTCGGCCACGCGCCCGAAATCGGGGTTGGTCAGGCCGGTGAAAGCATCGAGCAGCCCTTCCACCTTCTGCTCCAGCTCGACGAAGCCCAGCGAGCTGTTGTTAAAGACCACCAGCTTGAGCGGGATCTGCTCCTGCACCAGGGTCAGCAGGTCGCCAAGCAGCATGGCCAGCCCGCCGTCGCCGCACATCGCCACCACCTGGCGCTGCGGATGGGCAAGCTGAATGCCGATCGCCTGGGGGTAGGCGTTGGCCATGGTGCCGTGCTGCAGGCTGGCCAGGGTGCGGCGGCGGCCGTGGGTCTGGATATGGCGCAGCATCCACACCTTCACGCTGCCGGTGTCGGCGGTGAAGAAGGCATCCTCCGCCGCCAGGCGATCAATGGCTAGCGTCAGCTCCTGGGGGTGGATCAGGCCGTCGTCGCGGGTGTTATGGGCGGACTTGTCCAGCGACTTGTGGTAGCGCTTCCGGCACTTGTCGAGCCAGCGCGTGCTGGTCTGTTCCTCGATCACCTCGAGCAGCGCCTCGCAGGTATCACGGGCGCTGCCGACCAGGCCGATATCCACCGGATGGCGGCGCCCGATCTGCGCCGGGTCATGGTCGACCTGGATGATGGTCGCCTTGTCGGGGTAGAACTGGGTCCAGGCGAAGTTACAGCCCAGCAGCAGCAGGGTGTCGCACTCGGCCACCGCCTCATAGCCCCCCTCCAGCCCGTACACCCCGGTCATGCCCACCTGATAGGGGTTGTCGTGTTCGATGAAGTCCTTGGCCCGTGAGGTCCAGGCTACCGGCGCCTTGAGTTTTTCCGCCAGCGCCAGCACCTGCTCGCGGGCGTGCTCGCAGCCGGAGCCGGCAAAGATCGAGATCTTGCCGCCGCGGTTGAGCTGCTTGACCGCCGGTACGAACGACTCGGCGCTGGGGCGCATCGCGTAGTCGAAGCGGTGCGCCCGGTAGGGCAGGTCCTGGGACGGCGTCTGGGTAAACAGGTCGCCGGGCACGATCAGCACCGCCACGCCGCGCTTGGCCAGCGCCGTCTGGGCGGCGATGGCGGTCATGCGGCGGGCCTGCTCGGGGGACATCAGGGTCTCGCAGAATACGCTGTACTGCTTGAAGATCTGCGACTGGTCGACCTCCTGGGGAAAGCCGACCCCCGATTCGCCGATCGGCACCTGGGAGGCGATGAAGACCACCGGTGACCCGTTGCGATGGGCATCGAACAGGCCGTTGACGAAGTGCAGGCTGCCCGGCCCGCAGGAGCCGGCACACAGCGCCAGCTCGCCGGTCATGTAGGCCTCGCCGCCGGCGGCAAAGCCGCCTACCTCCTCATGGCGCACCGGTATCCACTGGATCTCGCTCTGGCGCAGGCTGTCGGTGAAGTGATTGAGCGTATCGCCGACCACGCCATAGCAGCGTTTGGCGCCGGCCTGCTGTAACGTCTCGACGATGATTTCGGCTACGTTGTGGCTCATGTGCGAATCCCTCCGCGTCAGCGGCAGCCCGAGTGGCTGCCTTTTCAACCCGCTGCCTTCATGGCACCGGCAGTATCTCTCAGCCTAGGCCCTGCCGCGGGCGGGTGACAAATCCCTCGCCTGCGTTAAGCGTTGACTTGGAGAGCGGCGTCAGTGCTCACTATGCTCAGTACGTATTGCATTGCGTCAATGCCAGGGAGGCGACATGCCAGAGACTAAAGCCATTGACCTGGCGCTTCAGGGCGGCGGCGAGCAAGCCGCCCGCGAAGGGCTCGAGGCCTTCTGACGCACGGCCTGCGACGCCTGGCTCGATGCCGCCTTCGACGACCTCGGCAAGTCCTCCACACTGGACATCGACAGCGTCTACCTGCAGCAGGAATGACACAGCGTTGACATCGGCAGTGGCACGTTGGGAGTTTGCGGCACATGCTGAAGTCGAAGGGTAAACCGCCACACACCTAGAGGAGGAAGGTAGCGCACGCATCATGGAAGCGACGCTGGGCACCAGATGACAGCCTGTCACATGACCGTAAGGTGTCACTGCCAGTGTCGACATTGCCGTCAACCAAGGAGTGCTTCCACCGATGGTACGACTCGACAAGAAGGCCACGAGGCTTTACGTACTGGACACCAACGTCCTGATTCACGACCCTGCCGCGCTCTACCAGTTCGAAGAGCACGATGTGGTCATCCCGATGACCGTCCTCGAAGAGCTCGACAAGCACAAGAACGGCATCCGCGAGATCGCGCGTACCGCTCGGCAAGTCAGCCGCACCCTCTCCGATATCACCAGCCAGGTCAGTTTCGACGACATCCAGCAGGGCATTCCGATCCCCCGCATCAGCGGTGAGAGCGGTCGCCTGCGCTTCCTCTGCTACCAGGACCTCAAGCCCCTCGACAACCTCGAGGACAGCCCCGACAACCGCATCCTCGCCGAGACCTGCCGGCTGCGCGACGAGCGCCCCGACGCCTCGGTGATCCTGGTCACCAAGGACATCAACCTGCGGGTCAAGGCCTCGGCGCTCAAGGTGCCGGTGGAGGACTACCTCAACGACCGCGCCTTCTCCGACAGCGACGCCATGATCGAGGGCGCCAAGGTCTATGCCGATGCCGGCCAGGACGGCAACGGGCTCTGGGAGTGCCTCAATGTCGAGGTCAGGGTCGAGCGCGTCGACCACCACACCTTCTACCAGCTCAGCGGCGAGATGCCGCGCGACTGGCACGTCGGCATGCTGGTCTCGGACAGCGACAACGGCGCCGACTTCGAGGCCATCGTGCGCGAGCTGACGCCCAGCACGGCCCGCCTGCAGCTGCTCACCAACTACCGCCACCACGCCGGGGTGTGGGGCGTGCACGCCCACGACAGCCGTCAGAACTTCACCCTCAACCTGCTGATGGATCCGGAGATCGATCTGGTCACCATCGCCGGCAATGCCGGTACCGGCAAGACCTTCATGACCTTGGCAGCGGCCTTCCAGCAGACCCTCGACGCCAAGCAGTTCGAACGCATCGTGTTCACCCGCGCGCCGATCCCCATGGGCGAAGACATCGGCTTTCTGCCCGGCACCGAGGAGGAGAAAATGTCACCGTGGATGGGCGCCTTCCACGACAACATGGACAACCTGCTGCGCAGCGAGGATGGCGACACCAGCTGGGACAACGGCGCCACCCGCCAGCTGCTTGGCTCGCGGGTACAGATCCGCTCGCCGGGCTTCATGCGTGGACGCACCTTGAACGACACCTTCCTGATCATCGACGAGGCGCAGAACTTCACGCCCAAGCAGCTCAAGGCGCTGGTCAGCCGTGCCGGGCGCAACACCAAGATCGTCTGCCTCGGCAACGTCGGCCAGATCGACACCCCCTACCTCACCGCCAACACCTGCGGCATGGCGGCGGTGGTCGAACGCTTCCGCGACTGGCCACACGCCGGCCATATCACCCTCAAGAGCGTCGAGCGCTCGCGCCTGGCGCTGGCCGCCGAAGAACTGCTGTAATCCCCCAGCCACGACGCTGCGCCCCGGAGGTCGGGGCGCAGCCGCTAGCCCGCCAGCACCAGCCACAGCCCCCCACCCAAGAGCACCATCAGCGGCACCGCCCAGCGGCGCAGCCAGGCTTCCCAGCGCTGCAGTGCCGTCAGCCAGACCATGGCATGACGCCCACAGCCGGCGGCGAGATCCTGGACGGTTTCCTGAGCATTGCTTAGCCGCGCCACCCCGCGGCGCAGGGGGCCGCTCAGCGAGCTCGCCAGGCGCACGTAGAGCGGCCAGAGATCGCCGGGCGGCAGGCGTTCGGCACGGCTGATGCGCGTGTGCAGCCGCGGTTCGAGATGGCAGGCCACCACCAGCGCTGCGGTGACTACCGCCCCCAGCATCACCGGCCACAGCAGGCCGGGCAGCTCGCCCCAGGGCGGCAGGTCGGCGGCTTGCACCGCGCCGGCGGGCGCCTCGGGCAGCGTCAGCCACCAGGGCACGGCGGCGGCCAGCAGCGCACACAGCGCCCAGGCCAGGGTCATCGACAAAGGCGCTGGGGCAGCGCCATGGCGGCGCGCCTCCCGCCAGGCGTGGGCCTGGCACCAAAGGGTACGTGCCATCAGCAGGCTGGTGCCGAGTGCCGCCCAGGTCAGCAGCGTGACCAGCCAGCTCCAGCCGGCGTCGTAGAGCCCCGCCTTGAGCACCCACTTGGCGATCAGCCCGCTGGCCAGGGCGCCGGCAAGCGACAGCGCCGGCAGCGCCAGCAGTAGCCACAGCAGCCAGCCCGGCAGCCGCGGCGGATGCTCGGTGATGCCCACGCCCAGGAACAGCGCGCCCTTGTTGAGGCCGTGATGGACGGCGAACAGCACCAGCGCCGGGGCCAGCACCGGCCACAGCGACGGGGCGATAAGGGCCAGCCCCACCAGCGTGGTCATCATGCCCATCTGACTGACGCTGGAGTAGGCCAGCACCGCCTTGGGGTGGCGCTGGGTCACGCCATACAGCGCCGCGCCAAAGGCCGCGACCAGTCCCGCGATCATCACCACGCGCCCCAGCCCGGCAAGCGCCGTCAGTCCCAGCGGCAGGGTCTGCCACCAGCCCAGCAGGCCGGCCTTGATCATCGCCCCGCTGAGCACCGCGCTGGCCGGGGTCGGCGCCACCGGATGCGCCAGCGGCAGCCACACGTGCAGGCCGATCACCCCGGCCTTGACGCCGAAGCCCAGCCACAGCAGCGCGGCCATGGCATTGGCCTGGGGCGCCACCGCCAGTCCTTCGCGCAGGCCGGTCAGGGTCAGCGTCTCGGCGCTGGCCGCCGCCCACAGCAGCCCGGCCAGGATCATGCCCTCGCCGAGGATCGCCATGATCAGATAGGCGCGACCGCCGCGATACGCCTCGCGGCTGCCGGCATTGACCACCAGGCCGTAGGCGGCGAAGGTCATGATCGCGAAGCCGGTGTAGAAGCTGGCAATATCCTCGGCGACGATCAACATCAGGTTGCCGGCCAGGGTCAGCGGCCAGAGCAGCACGAACGCCTGCAGGTCGCGTTCGGCATCCGGGTCGCCATGCCGCGCACGACGCGCCTTGCCGCCCAGGTAGCCATGGGCGTAGCCACCGGCCAGCGCCCACAGCAGCGCGGTGAAGCCGAGTAGCGCGCGGCGCGTGCCGTCCAGCCGCCACTCGCCACCGAGCAGCCACCAGTCAAGCGTGAGCGACGCCTCGGGCAGCGCCAGCGCTACGCCCAGGGCCGGCAGCGGCGCACTGACCCACAGCGCCACGCGCCAGCGGTACGGCCAGTCGCCGGCGATGCCTGGAGGCACCACATAGCGCCCCGAGCTGCGCTGTTCGATCAACGCGCGGCCGTGGCGCCAGGCCAGGGTGCCCGCCACCAGCGCCGCCATGGCCAGCGGCCAGGCCACCGTCAGCAGTAGCATATGCGCCAGGCTCATGGCAGGTACTCCTGAGTGGCGATCAGGCTGGCCCAGCTCAGCGGGCTGAACGGCAGGCCGGCAAAGACGCCCGCCAGCAGGCTGAAGGCCGCCGTGGCCAGCGCCGGCCACAGCAGCCAGGCGCTGGTCTCGAGCCGGCCGAGGCGGCGCTCCTCGGGCCAGGCACCGACGCCCTCCAGCGGGCCGGGCTTGAACCACAGCCGGTAGAGGATCGGCAGGAAGTAGGCGGCATTGAGCAGGCTGCTGGCCACCAGCACCGCGATCACCCACGGCATGCCGGCCTGAATCGCCCCCATGCCCAGGTACCACTTGCTGAGGAAGCCGACCAGCGGCGGGATGCCGATCATGCCCAGCGCCCCCATCGTGAAGGCCAGGCTGGTGCCGGGCATGCGCCGCCCTACCCCGTCCAGCTCGTCGATACGGTGGATACCCAGCTCCTCGGCGTAGTTGCCGGCGCAGAAGAACAGCGTGACCTTCATCAGCCCCTGATGCAGCAGATGCGCCAGCCCGGCGATGGTCCCCATCGGGCCGAACAGGCTGATGCCGAGCATGATGTAGGAGACCTGGCTGACCGTGGAGAACGCCAGGCGGCGCTTGATATCGACCTGGGCCAGGGCGCGCAGCGAGCCGTACAGGATGGTGAACGAGGCCGCGATGGCAAGCCCGGTCAGCAGCCCCAGCTCATAGCTCAGGGCGATGCCGTAGACGTCGTAGACCACGCGCACGATGCCGAAGGCCCCCGCCTTGACCACCGCCACCGCGTGGAGCAGCGCGCTGACCGGCGCCGGCGCCACCATCGCCTGGGGCAGCCAGCCGTGCAGCGGCACCAGCGCCGCCTTGACCCCCAGCCCCAGCATCAGCAGCACGAAGATGCCGATCAGCATTGGATGGTACTCAGGACCCAGATCGGCCAGCACCTCGCGCTGGCCGAAGTTGACCTCGCCGGCCAGGGCATGCAGCGCCACCACCGCGATCAGCAGCAGCACGCCACCGGTGACGGTGTAACGCAGGTAGGTGGCCCCGGCGGCCAGCGCCTTGGGCGTGCCGCGGTGGACCACCAGCGGATAGGTGGAGAGCGTCAGCAGCTCGTAGAACAGCAGGAAGGTGAACAGGTTGCCGGCCTGGGCGATGCCCAGGGTGCTGGCCACGCACAGGCTGAAGAAGCCGAAGAAGCGCTTGCGGTTAGGCGAGCCTTCCAGGTAGCCGATGGCATACAGGGTGGTGAACAGCCACAGCAGCGACGACAGCCCGGCGAACATGATGCCCAGCGGGTCGGCGCGCAGCTGAAAGCTCACGCCTTCCACCACGGTAAAGCCGAAGGCGTAGCTGTCGCCGCGGGCCACCCCAGCCACCATCAGCGCTACCAGGCCCAGCTTGAGCAACGCCGCGCCCAGGTTGATCGAGGTGCGCGCCAACCAGGCGCGCTCCGGCAGCAGGAAGATCAGCGGCGCCACCAGCAGCGACGCGGCCAGGGTCGCCAGCAGCAGGCCCGGGTTGTCGTTCATGGCGGGCCTCCTATCAGCGACACCAGCGGCGCAGCGGCCAGGCCGGCGCCCATGGCGGCCAGCGCCAGCAGCAGCGCGATGATATCCAGCGACACCGGCGGCACGCGCATCGTCTGCTCCTGCTCGGGGACGACGAAACAGTAGCGGAACACCCGAAACACGTAGGCGGCGCCGAGCAGCGTCCCCACCGCAACCACCACCACCCACTGCCACTGCTGGGCGAGGATCGCCGCGTGCAGCAGCATCCACTTGGCGGTAAAGCCGCCGCTCGGCGGCAGCCCCAGCAGCGACACCGCGGCCAGGCCGAACACCAGCAGCGACAGCGGCAGACGCTGGCCGACGCCCGACAGCCCCGCCAGGTCACCGCGCCCCATGGCCAGCACCAGGCTGCCCACGGCCATGAACATCGCCGCTTTAGCCAGCGCGTGGCTGATCACCAGCAGCCAGGCGCTCTGCCAGGCCAGCGTGGCGGCCGCCTCGGCGGTGCCGAACAGCAGCGGAAACAGCAGCAGCAGGTAGCCGACCTGGGCCACCGTGGAGTAGGCCACCACCCCCTTGAGCTCGGTCTGGCGCCAGGCCAACAGGCTGCCCCATATGATGGCCAGGCTACCCAGCCAGCCGATCAGCTGCGCGCCGCTCAGCGCCGCCGGTGCCAGCGTGGTCCACACGCTCACGGCCATGAAGAAGGCGGCCTTGATCACCAGCGCGGCATGAACCGTACTCACCGGGACCCAGGCCGCGGCGTGGGCCGGCGGCAGCCAGCCGTGCAGCGGAAACCCCGCCATCTTGATCAGCAGCCCGGCGCTTGTCACCGCCAGCCACCAGGGAGCGACCTCGACCTCAGCCAGCGCCACCAGGCTCAGGTCAGGCTGCTGGCTAGCCAGCCAGGCCACTGACGGCAGTAGCAGCAGCGAGCCGCTGAGGGTGCACAGCAGATAGCGACGCCCCGCCTCCTGCGAGGCTGGGCTTCCGGGCAGCAGCATCAACGCCACAGCGCATAGCGCGGTGACTTCCAGGGCGAGGTACTGGACGACCATGTGGCCACTGGCGAACAGCGTGCACAGCGCCAGCCATAGCAGCGCCAACAGCGGCCACAGCAGCAGGCTGCGGCGGCGCGGCGCATCGCTTGCCTGCAGATAGCGCACGCCGTGCAGCGCACTGGCCCCGACCACCAGGGTGGTCAGCGCCATCAGCAGCAGTGACAGACCGTCGGCATGCGGAAACGGCATCGGCCCGCCGGTCAGGAGGGTTTCTTGTTGGCGGCTTTCTCGATCAGTTGCTCGGCCTCACTGGGAGAGGCCTTGGTGACGCGTTCCATGACGTCGGCGCGCAGGCCGATCACGGTATTGCAGGATGCGCAGAATACCTTGTCGTCGGGGTTTCCGACTTGCGAGACACGCGCACGGTGGCTACCGCAGTTGGGGCAGCCGTCGGGCAGGCGGATGTCTTTTGACAGATCGTGCATGCTCACTCCTCCTTGATGACCTCTGGAATAGACTTGGGGCAGCGGCGCCGAGTTCAAGCCCCGCTGGCCGGCTCGACGCGCAGCACCACGCTGAGATTATTCGCCGGCATCTCTTCCACCGCCACCACCCCCAAGGCGTGACGCTCGGCCAGCGCCAGTATGGCCTCCAGCTCGCGAATGCCCCATTCGGGGTTGCGCTGGCGCAGGTCGGCATCGAAGGCGGCATTGCTCTCGGCGGTGTGCTCGCCGTCGCGCATGAAGGGGCCATACAGGTAGACCATGCCGCCCTCCGGCAGCCGCGCGCCGGCCTCGGCGAACAGCGCCTCGCTTACCGCCCAGGGCGAGATATGCAGCAGGTTGATGGCCACCAGCGCAGTGAAGTCAGGCACCGGCCAGGGCCGCTGGATTACGTCCAGCGCCAGCGGCGCCAGCAGATTGTCAGGCCCTTGCTCAGCGCGCCACGCCTCGATCGAGGCGCGGGCGGTAGCGCTAGGGTCGCTGGGCTGCCAGCTCAGGTGCGGCAGCGCGGTGGCGAAGTGCAGCGCATGCTCGCCGCTGCCGCTGGCCACCTCGAGCACCCGCCCACGCGGCGGCAGCCAGTCGCGCAGCACCTTGAGGATCGGCTCGCGATTGCGCGCCGCCGCCGGGCTCGACAGGCGCCGGTCGGGCCCAGGTGCCGCCATCGGGTCGAGGGTATCCATGTTCACTCCTGTGTCAGGCGGTCCGCCAGCCAGGGGCCGATATCGGCGACCTGCTGCGGGCACAGCGAATGCGGCATGGGGTAGCGCCGGAAGTTGACCGGATAGCCCATGGCGCGGGCGCGCTCGGCGCCGGCCTTGCCCAGGCTTTCCGGCACCACCGGATCCATGCTGCCATGGTGGGCCTCGATGACTAGCTCGCGGTTGGCCTCACTGGGTGTGATGCTGTCGGCGGTGGCGAAGTAGGTCGACAGCGCCAGCAGGCCGCCGAGCGGCTTGGGATAGGTCAAGGCCGCCTCGTAGGCCACCGCGCCGCCCTGGGAGAAACCGGCGATGATGATCCGGCGGCTGTCGATACCGGCCGCGATCTCGGCGTCGATCAGCCGATGCACGCGTGCCGCCGAGGCGCGCAGCTGTGTTTCGTCGACGCGGCGCCCGAGGTTCATCTCGAGGATGTCGTACCAGGCCGGCATCTGCATGCCACCGTTAACGGTGACCGGCATACGCGGCGCATGCGGCAGCACGAAGCGCACCGCGATCGAACTCGGCAGATTGAGCGCCGGCACCAGCGGCTTGAAGTCATTACCGTCGGCGCCCAGGCCGTGCAGCAGGATCACGCAGGCATTGGCAGGCTTGCCGCTCGACGGCTCGATGACCAGCTCGCCGGGGCCGTGGGAGGTCGCGTCACTCATGGTGGGATCGGGTTCCCTGATTGGCAAAACCCCCACCCTACCCTAAAGCGCCGCGAGCGGCGAGATGGCGGGCGTCGGCTCAGCCGCTAAACGGCCAGATCAGCGGGATCAGCACCAGCGCTACCACCGCCACCAGCAGGTTGAGCAGCCCGCCCACGCGCAGGAAGTCCCCGAAGCGATAACCGCCGGGCCCGTAGACCATCAGGTTGGTCTGGTAGCCGATCGGGGTCAGGAAGCTCGCCGAGGCGGCAAACATCACCGCCACCACGAACGGCATGGGGTTGACGCCCAGGCTCTCGGCGCTGGCCAGCACGATGGGGAAGGTAATCACCGCCGCGGCGTTGTTGGTGACCAGCTCGGTCAACAGCGCCACCAGCACGTAGGTACCGATCAGCAGCAACAGCGGATTGCCGTCGGCCAGGCCCAGTGCGCCGCCGGCAAGATAGGCCGCCGCTCCGCTGCTCTCCAGCGCCGCACCAAGGCCGAAGGAGGCGGCAATGGTCAGCAGCACCTGGGTGTCCAGGCCGCGCTTGGCGGCGCCGATGCTGCAGCAGCCGCTGATTACCGCCAGCGCCGCGCCCAGCATGGCCGCGTTGAGCATGCTCATGGCGCCGAAGGAGGCCAGCGCCACCACGCCGAGCAGGATCGTCCAGGCCAGCCAGGCCTTTTCATGCACCGGCCGCGCCGCGCCGTTGACCTGGCTGATCAGCAGGAAGTCCCGCGACTGGCGGTGGCGCTCGATAAACGGCGGACGCGCCTCGAGCAGCAGCACATCGGCGGGCTGCAGGCGGATCTGGCCCAGGTTGCCGGCGACCCGCTCGCCGTTGCGGCACACCGCCAGCACCGCGGCGCCGTAGAGGGTGCGGAAGTGGCCGTCGCGGATACGCTGGCCTACGAACTGGCACTGGTCGGACACCACCGCCTCCACCAGCCGGCGCTCCTTGAAGTCCTTGCTCAGGCTCGACTCGCCCTGGCGCGAGGGAATCAGGCCGCGGATCTGCTGCAGCTCCACCGCCGCCGCCGAGGTACCGGCAAATACCAGCCGGTCACCGCCCTTGAGCTTCTCGCCCGGCCCCACCACGCTGACGATATTGCCCGCGCGCTCGATCTCGACCAGAAACAGCTCCTGCAGATGGCGTAGGCCGGCCTCCTCGACGCTCTTGTCGACCAGCGGCCCCTTGGCGTCGACTTCCATCTCGATGGTGAACTCGCGGGGGTTGTCGAACGCCTGGGCCAGGCCGCGGCGGTCCGGCAGCAGGCGCGGCGCCAACCACCACAGATAGACCAACCCTACTACCGCCACCGGCACGCCGACCCAAGCGATGTCGAACAGGCCCATGGAGAGCTCCGGATAGCGGCTGGTGAGCATGCCGTGCACCACCAGGTTGGTACTGGTGCCAAACAGCGTCACGGTGCCGCCGAGGATCGAGGCGAAGCTCAACGGCATCAGAAAGCGGTGGCTGGGCATGCCCAGCCGGCGCGACCAGCTGATCACCGCGGGGATGTAGGTCGCGACCACCGGGGTATTGTTGAGGAAACCACTCATGCTCGCCACCGGCAGCAGCAATCGCGCCAGGGCGCCGCGCTCGCTCGTCGGCCGACCCAGCACCACGCGGATGATCAGGTCGATGCCACCGGTCTGGCGAATCGCCGTGACCAGCACGTACATGAAGGCCACGGTGAACAGGCCGCTGTTGGAGAAGCCGCCCAGCGCCTGGTTGGTATCGATCACGCCCAGGGTCAGCAGCAGTACCACGGCACCCAGCAGCACCATGTCCGGGCCCAGGCGGGTAAAGGCCATCAGGGGAAACACCGCCGCTACGACGGTCATTGCAAGCCAGGCATCGGGCGACATCGGCAGTCCATTGGCAAGAGGGTAACGCTGCCATTGTGACGGCCAATCTTTATAACAAAAAGTTATTTGTAGAAATTTATCTATTCGAAAATAGAATTAAAAAGGAAGGGAGGGAACCGGTGTGTAAGGTCGGGCCGTGCGGCGGGGGCCCAGAAACGCACAAGGCCCGCACATGGCGGGCCTTGTATTGTCCCTCGGGAGGGACACATCAAATGTCAGCGATTAGATGACTTTGATGTTGGAAGCCTGAAGGCCTTTCTTACCCTGGGTGACGTCGAAGGAAACCTTCTGGCCGTCTTGCAGGGTTTTGAAGCCGTCAGCTTGAATTTCGGAGAAGTGTGCGAACAGGTCGTCGCCGTTATCGTCCGGAGAGATGAAGCCGAAACCTTTGGTGTCGTTGAACCACTTAACGGTACCAGTTGCCATTTTTCAATTTCCTAATGCTTGATGATGTTGCGGGAATTACCCGTATCGAGTGGGTAAGACAAGGAGATACACCAGGCGACCGAAATTGATTCTGACAACGTTCGATTTCTACTGACGATATACAACTTGCTAACCAACTGCCAAACCAGAATGCGCGTTTCTCCGCCGCGAGTCAAACATATTTTTCACTAGCCTGTCGGGGCGTCCAGCGCACGCCGCACCGCCACGTCGCGGCCGTAGATGTCGGGTCGGAAGGCGATGCCACCAAATTCGTCGGGGCTCGCGGTCCAGTAGCTGAGGATCACCGGCACCCGATTGGCCAGCGAGACGTTGCCGGTGCGCCCATCCTCGATGCGCGTGGCGATGTCCCGCGCGTTCCAGCGCTGGCTGTCGGCCAGCAGCTGGCGCGCCAGCTCCTCGACGTGCTCGACCCGAATGCAGCCCGAGCTGGCGGCGCGCTGGGCGCGGTTGAACAGCCACCGAGCCGGGGTGTCGTGCAGGTAGATGGCGTGATCGTTGGGAAAGCGGATCACCAGGTTGCCGAGCGGGTTGTCGCCCCCTGCCGCCTGGCGCAGCATCACGCCGCCGGGATTGTTCCAGTCGACCTCGGCGGGGTCGAGCTCCTCGCCGCTCGGCGCCAGCACGCGCAGGTTGGCTTCCTCGAGATAGCCGAGGTCGTCGCGGATGCGCGGCAGCTTGTCCTCGCGGAAGATCGTCGGCGGAATCGTCCAGGTCGGATTGAAGGTCAGATGGGTGATCGCGGAGCGAATCGACGGCGTTTCGCGATACGGCTGGCCGACCACGATGCGCGTGCGCCAGTCGTCGCCATGCTCGCGCACGTGATGCAGCTCGTAGCCGGCGATGTCGACCAGCACGTAGGAGGCCGGCAAGTCGTGCAGCAGCCAGCGGGCGCGCTCGAGGTTGACGCGCAGCTGGTCGACGCGCGCCTCCACCGGCACGTTGAGCGCCTGCCGGGTGTGGCGACCGACCACCGCATCCGGCTCGAGCAGGTGGCGGCGCTGGAAGAAGCGCACCTCGCGGGCCAGCTCGGCATCGAAACGCTCGGCATCGTCGCCGGTGTCCGCCCCGGCAGCCAGCTCGACCCGCGGATAGTAGTCGGCGTCGGCCGGCAGGCTTGCCGGGTCGCGCTCCACCGCCAGGCGCTGGCGCAGCAGCGCCACATCGGGATGCCGGTCGCCCTCGCGCAGCGACTCGCTGCGCTCGGGCAGCTCGGGCCAGCCGCCGCTGGCGGCCACGCTGCGGTAGTGCGAGAGCCCGTCGCGCAGCGCCTGGTAGAAGCTGGCCTCGGGGCGCGCCTGGTCGAGCGCCGCCTCGACATCGCCGACGTCCAGCTGCTGCGACAGCGCCGCCCAGTCCGGCGTGTAGCCGGCCAGCGCAATGCTCCAGTCCTCTTCCAGGCGCCGCGGGTCGGTCTTGCCGCGTGCCAGATGGCGCATCGCCGTCAGCAGGCCGCGGGTCGCCTGCAGTTCGAAGGCGACCCGCGCCGCCTCGTCATCGCCAAGTGCCTCCCCGCGCTCGACGAGATCGTCGGGCAGGTAATCGTCCGGCGACAGGCCGTCGTCCTGCAGCGTGGCCACCGCTCCGGCTAGCGCCTCGACTCGCTCGGGCGACTGCCACAGCGCATGGTGCGCCCGGCTGCGATAGAACGCGGCGAGATCAGCATCCCGCGAGCCGCTGGTGGCCAGCTGCGACTCGATGGCCGGGGCCAGCGTTTGCGCGGCACCCGCGGGCAGCGCCAGCAGCGCTACGCCCAGACTCATCCCCACCACGAGCCACGCTCGCGCCCTGTTCCACTGCCCTGCTGTCGTCATTCGACGTCTCCGATACCGTCCCTGGTTTGGCTGATGCCACGTATTCTGTTCATAATAGCGCCGTTTATTGGTTCATTCTGTTGCGCCGGAGACGTCATAACAATGCCAATCGCCACACGCCTCCCCGTCGCCGGGCTTGCCCTGGCGCTTTTCATGCCCGTGTCCGCCCAGGCCCACGTGCTGCTCGCCGACACCCTGCAGCGCCTGGCACCCGACGCCGAGCCACAGGTACTGCGCCTCGCCGCCAGCGCCGTGCAGTGCGCCGACCCCGATGCCGAGCGCCTGGCGGTGATCGATTTCTCGCGCAGCGCCAACCAGCCACGGCTGTGGGTCTTCGACCTCGAGCACCAGCAGCTGCTGTTCGAGGAGTTGGTCTCTCACGGCCGCGGCAGCGGCGATGAGCAGGCCGAGTGGTTCTCCAACATCCCCGACAGCTATCAGTCGAGCCTGGGGCTATTCCGCACCTTGAATAGCTACTATGGCGCCAACGGCTACTCCATGCGCCTCGAGGGACTCGAAGCCGGGGTCAACGATCTGGCCTACCAGCGCGCCATCGTGGTCCACGGCGCCGACTACGTCAGCGAGGAGTTCATTGCCGAGAACGGCCGCCTGGGCCGCAGCTTCGGCTGCCCGGCGGTGCGCCAGGAGATCGCCCGGCCGCTGATCGATAACATCAAGGAAGACCACTACCTGTTCGCCTACTACCCCGATCCGCAGTGGCTGGCGGAATCGACCTACATCAGCTGCGGCCAGGTGGCGAGCCTGGCCAACAGCATCGACGCCCGCGGCGGCTCCCTCGAGCAGTCGCTGGACATTCACTACCGGGCAGCGAGGTAGCCGATGGCCGTGCTGCTATTCCGGCTCGGCGGCGTGCCCGAAGAGGAGGCCGCCGAGGTGCGGCAATTGCTCGACGAGGGCGGCTTCGATGTCTACGAGACCAGCGAAGGGCGCTGGAAACTCTCGGTGGCAGCGATCTGGCTGCGCGATGAAGCGCAACTGCCCGAGGCGCGCGCCGCGCTGGATGCCTACCAGACCGGCCTCGCCGAGCGCATGCAGCAGGATCTGGCCGAGCGCGAAGCCCGCGGTGAGCCGCTCAGCCTGTGGCGGCGCCTGCGCGAGCGGCCGCTGCAGGTGATTGCACTGACCCTGGCCGCCGCCGCGGTCCTGACCCTCTCGCTGCTGCCGTTCGTGTCGCTGTAGCCACGCCTCCTGCGTTGACGAACCGCATAGAAAGACGAAACCCCCGGCCAGCAGCCGAGGGTTTCGCAGTATCTACCTTGTTGCGGGCAATGACACCTTTTACAAGGCTGTCAGCACGAAAATCAACATCGCGATCATGCCCAAGAGAAAGCTCACACTTGCCGCACCCGCAAGGAACTTCATCATCACATCGCACCTCCCTGTACAGCGCAAGTACAGTAGGCAGCATCGCAGCCTTCTTCGTCTCGATACGCTAACCCAGGTTATGCTTCGCACACCATTGTGCTATTCACTGACGCAAAAAAAACGCCCCCTGAGGAAGGGGGCAAGAAGCAGGGGATGTCGGGGCTCGGTGGACTCCTTGGCGATCGTGACGTCCTGTCGTGAATGCCTTCCCTGTCCGTAAGGCCGTCCTGGCCTGAGCGTCCTAGCCATCTACGCGATCCATTGCGTAGGAGCTAGATTAACCATAGACACGAATTCATAATTGTACAAGTTTTGCGGGCAATCTTTTTACCCCACTAGGCCAGCACGGCAGGACCACAGCAAATAAGCTACTGATATTAAAGACGTGAGAGATTAAAGCGCCAAAGAGAGAAAATATTAGCCGTACAAGAAACAAGCCGTCATCGTCCTGGCGACGGGCAGCGTCTTCAGCTCTTGGCAGCACGCTACTCGACTGTGCATGATGAATGCCTCATCCCGTGCCCAGGAGCGACCATGCTGACCTTCCACTCGCCCGATACCCAACTGCGCCAGCCCGCCAGCGAACTTCACGGCGGCGAAATGGTGTCCCCCTTCGAATGCCCGGCGCGGGTCGAGATCATTCTGCGCCATCTGCGCGCCTCGGCCCTGGGCGAGATCCGCGCCCCCCACTCCTACGGGCTCGATCCCGTGCTCGCCGTACACGACCGCGGCTACGTCGACTTCCTGGCCGGCTGCTGGGACACCTGGCAATCTGCCGGCCTGCCCGGCGAACCGACGCCGTCGGTGTGGCCTAGCCGGCGCATGCGCGGTGACCGCATTCCCGAGCACATCGACGGCAAACTCGGCTACTACGCCCTGGCCGCCGAGACGGCGATCTGCGCCGGCACCTTCGCTGCCGCCCAGGCCAGCAAGGACATCGCCCTCGCCGCCACGGATCACGTGCTGGACAACGCCGCCCCGGCCTTCGGGCTGTGCCGACCGCCCGGCCATCACGCCGCGAGCGACCAGTTCGGCGGCTACTGCTTCTTCAACAATGCTGCCATCGCCGCCCAGCATGCCCTCGACCGCGGCCTGTCGCGAGTCGCCATCCTCGACGTCGACTACCATCACGGCAACGGCACCCAGCAGATCTTCTATGACCGCGACGATGTGCTGTTCCTGTCGCTGCATGGCGATCCCCTCGAGGCCTTCCCCTATTTCCTCGGCCATGCCGACGAGACCGGCAGCGGCCGCGGTGCGGGCTACAACGTCAACTACCCACTACCTACCGGTACCGACTACCCTCGCTGGTGCCAGGCGCTGGAGCAGGCCATGCAGCGGATTGGCGACTACCGCCCCGAGCTGCTGATCGTTTCCCTCGGCGTCGACACCTACGAGCACGACCCGATCAGTGCCTTCAAGCTCGCCAGCGACGACTTCGGCGACTACGGCCGCCGCCTGGCTCAACTCGGTCTGCCTACCGTCTTCCTGCTCGAGGGTGGCTATGCCGTGGAGGAGATCGGCCGCAACGTGGTCAAGGTGCTACACGGCTTCGAATCGGCATGATGCCAACGGCAGGATCACGCCGCGACGGCTATGTTGGAAGTGACACGCAGGACGCTCTCATCCGCTCAGGAGATTTCAATATGCACAAGCGACTCATCACCCTCTGCCTCGTCGCCGGGCTCTTCGCCACGCCGGCCCTGGCCCAGAGCGACGCCGACCAGCACCCCATCTCCTGGGGCCCGCAGGTGGAGGGCGAGCGCTTCGAATACAGCGCCGATGGCGAGACCTATCACGGCTACCTGGCGCGCAGTGCCAGCGATGATACGCCGCGGCCCGCGGTGCTGATCGTGCATGAGTGGTGGGGGCTCAACGACTACGCCAGGCAGCGCGCCGACCAGCTCGCCGCACTGGGCTTCGTGGCCCTCGCCGTTGACATGTACGGCGAGGGGCAGGTCGCCGATCATCCCGACCAGGCCGGAGAGTTTTCCTCCCAGGTGATGCAGAACTGGCCCGCAGCTCACAGCCGTCTCGAGGCGGCCATGGCGCAGCTGCGCGAGCATCCCGCCGTGGCTGACACTGGCATGGCGGCGATCGGCTACTGCTTCGGCGGCAGCGTAGTGATGAACATGGCCCTGGCCGGCATGCCACTGGATGCCGTGGTCAGCTATCACGGTGGGCCTACCCAGGCCGTGGAATCCCCCGACAGCTTCGACGGCGCGGTACAGATCCACAACGGCGCCGACGACCCGATGGTGTCCCAGGACGATCTCCGTGCCATGGCCAGCGCCCTCGCCGCTACCGGCGCCGAGGTGGAAGTGATCAACTACCACAACGCTACCCATAGCTTTACCAATCCGGGCGCCGATGCTGCCGGAGAAGAGTTCGGCCTGCCGCTGGGCTACGACCCCATCGCCGATGCCGCCTCCTGGCAAGCCACCCTGCTGCTGCTGGATCGCACCCTGAACGACTGAGACCAGTAAACCGTTCACGCCCCTGCCACCCGAAGGACCAGGGGCGTGACATTGAGAAGATGACGACGCGCCCGGAGATTGTTATGTTATAACATATAACACCCGATGAAACGTAAAGGTCCCATTTCGATGAACAGGTTACCGCTTGAAGATATCGCGGCATCGCCGTCAACGCGCCTTGGCACGCTGAGCTGGGTGGGCATGGAACAGATCGCCCTGCCGCTGCAGGTCGCCGGGCAGGGGGTGACGGGCTACGCCTCGGCAGGCGTCAGCCTCGACGACCCCACGGCCCGCGGCATCCACATGTCGCGCCTCTACCTGGCGCTGGCCGAGCTCGAAGAGCGGGAGATCTCGCTTGCGCGAGTGGCCTCGGTACTGGGGACTTTCCTCGACAGCCACACCGGGCTTTCCGATACAGCCTTTATCGACCTGAGCGGTGAGGCGATGCTCAAGCGGCCGGCCTTGATCAGCCCCCTGGCGGGCTGGAAGCGCTACCCCTTTGCCCTGCGCTGCAGGCGCGATGCCCAGGGCTTCAACGCCACTCTCGACCTGACAGTGGGCTACTCCTCCACCTGCCCCTGCTCGGCGGCTCTAGCGCGCCAACTTGTCCAGCAGGCCTTCGACGAGGACTTCACCGACATGCCGGTAACCCGCGAGTCGGTTCACACCTGGCTGGGCAGCGAGCAGAGCATCCTGGCCACGCCCCACAGCCAGCGCAGCCAGGCACACCTCTCGGTGCGCCTGGCAGCCGATGTGGATGAGCTTCCGCTGCTACGGTTGGTGGATAGAGCGGAGCGAGCCCTGGGTACCGCGCTGCAAACCGCGGTCAAGCGCATCGACGAGCAGGCCTTCGCCCTGGCCAACGGCCAGAACCTGATGTTCTGCGAGGACGCTGCCCGACGCCTGCATCACGCGCTGCGCGACCAGCCCGGCGTGGATGGTTTCTCCCTGCGCGTGGTGCACGCCGAGAGCCTGCACGCCCACGACGCCGTCGCACGCAGCGAGTGGAACTGAATCCAATCCCCCTTCCCTCGCGTAGCTAGTGGTAGACCCATCGCCATTCACTTCGACCTTGATGGGTCGTAGCCAGATAGCAAGGAGAGAAGGATGATCAAGCAACTCGTGACAAGTGCATTCGTGTCCGCTTCGCTAATCGCCGGCACCGCCATGGTCCAGGCAGACATGCATGGCGACATGCAGCCGCAGGTCTGGGCCGACGACCAGTCGGTCTCCGGCGGCACGGTCTCGGCGGAAAAAGTCATGGCACCCCGTAATGGCTGGCTGGTGGTCCATCGCACCGACGAGAGCCGGGCCCCTGGCCCGGTAGTGGGCTACTCGCCGCTCAAGGAAGGCGAAAACATGGACGTGACCGCCATCCTCACCGAAGCGGTGGAGCCCGGTGACTACCTGATGCTGATGATCCACGATGAGGAGGGCGGCATGGAAACCGGCATCTTCGAGTACACCCTGGGGGCGTCAGAAGACGGTCCGATCCGGGTCGATGGTGACCTGGTGATGACCACCATCACCGCGCAGTAACCGCCGCCGGCGGGGCCACCGCTGGCCCCGCCTGCCCGCCGCACGGGGCAACCCCGAACGGCCGGCGCCCCCTCACGCCCAGCAAAACGATTGACAGGCCGCTGTTCCTTTTATAGAACGTTCATTATAAGGAACACCACAAGGCTCCGTCATGGACAAGCTCTCCCTCGGCACCCTGGGCCAGCACCTGCAGGCCCTTCGAGTGGCGCGGGGCTGGTCGCTATCGCAACTGGCCGCCGCCGCCGGCATCGCCAAGTCAAACCTGTCACGCCTCGAGCAGGGCAACGGCAACCCCACCCTGGACACCATCTGGCGCCTGGCGGTGCAGCTGGGCGTGCCCTTCGGCACCCTGGTGGCTCCCATCGCCGTGCCGCTGGGTGAGGATGGCGTGGAAGTGCGCCTGATTGATCAGGGCAAGGACCATCCCCAGGTCGACGCCTACTGGATGCGCTGCGCGCCGCATACCCTGCGCCACGCCGAGCCGCACACCCCCGGCGCCCAGGAGTCCCTGACCCTGATCAGCGGCACCCTGGAGGCCGGTCCGGAAGGCGCCACCAAGATGCTGGCGGCCGGCGACAGCCTGACCTTCGCCGCCGACCAGCCCCACGCCTATCGCACCCACGACACCTGGGCCACGCTGCTGATGACCATTGTCTATACCGGCCAAGGAGACACTCCATGAGCCAGGCCACCCAGACGCTGCCTCGCCCGTGGCTCAGCGGCCTGCGCGATGCCATCCCGCTGCTCGGCGGCTATGTGCCGGTCTCCATCTCCTTCGGGCTGATTGCCACCCAGGCCGGTTTCGGTGCCTGGGAAGCCGTGCTGATCTCGACGCTGCTGTATGCCGGGGCCGCGCAGTTCCTGTTCGTCGGCATGGTCGCCGCGGGGTCGCCTCTGTGGCTGGTGGTCGGCATGACGCTGCTGATCAATCTGCGCCATGTGGTCTACGCGCCCAATATCGCGCCCTGGCTGACCACCAGCCGCTGGTGGCCCTGGCTGATGCACGGCCTTACCGACCAGATCTTCGCCCTGGCCCATAGCCGGCTGCCGCAGATGCCGGCCGACCGGCGCCTCGGCTGGTTCACCGGCGCAGCCCTACTGGCCTGGTTCAGCTGGATCGGCGGCACCGCGTTGGGCGCCGTGGCCGGCGAAGAGCTGACCCGCCGCTGGCCACTGCTCGGTGAGGTAATGCCGTTTGCCATGCCGGCGCTGTTCGTGGTGCTGCTGGCACCGCGCTTCACCTCGCGACGCTGGTCGCTGGCGCTGTTCAGCAGTATCGCCATCGCCTTGCTGCTCAACGTGTCCGGGCTGACCAATACCGCGATTCCCCTCGCTGCCGCCTGCGGCGCCGCCTGTTTCTACCTGGTGAGACCCGGCGCCACTGTCCGAGGAGATCGCAATGAGTAATGCACTGTGGCTCGCCATGCTCGCCACGGCCCTGGGCACCCTGCTGATGCGGCTGCTACCACTGCTGTGGATGCGCCGCCGCCTCGCGCAACTCGACGGTGACGACGACGGGCTCGACGCCATGCCTCAGTGGCTCGGCATCCTAGGCCCCTTGATGATCGCTGCGGTGCTGGGTGTCTCGCTGGTCCCTGCCACGACCGACGCGACATCCTGGCTCGCCACCGCGATTGGCATGGCCGCCACCCTGGCGGTGTGGTGGAAACTGCGCTCGCTGGGCTGGCCGGTCGCCGCGGGCGTGGCGGCCTATGGGGTGGTGATGCTGCTTGGGTGAGCCATGTCAGGTGACTCCCCAAGGTGAAGCGTCTTGATGCCCCGTCACGGAGCGACGCCCAACGCATCGCCAGCGCACCCCGGACCATGCCCCGATAGCGGTAGCCCCAGACTGGCGTGGCCGGGAGTGTGGCGGCAGCCCATTCCCTTGTCAGAGCTTGACGGTGGGATCGTCAAAGCCGCGGGGCACATACAGGTTGTGCTTGCCAAGGTTCTTGACGTCCGTTTCACCGCACAGCGCCATGGTGACATCCAGCTCCTTGTGGATGATTTCGAGCGCTCGGGTCACGCCGGCCTCGCCGGCCGCCCCCAGCCCGTAGGTGTAGGCTCTGCCGATATAGGTGCCTTTGGCGCCCAGGGCCAGCGCCTTGAGCACGTCCTGGCCTGAGCGAATCCCCGAATCGAGGTGCACTTCCACGTCATCGCCGACGGCGTCCATGATCGCCGGCAGCATGCGAATGGAGCTGACGGCGCCGTCGAGCTGGCGGCCGCCGTGGTTGGAGACGATGATGGCGTCGGCGCCAATCTCGGCGGCACGCCGTGCATCCTCCGGCGCCATGATGCCCTTGACGATCAGCTTGCCGCCCCACCACTCCTTGAACTGGGCAATACGTTTCCAGTCCAGCGAGACGTCGAATGCTTCCGCCGTCCAGGTGGAAAGCGACGAGGGGTCGCTCACCCCTTTGGCATGGCCGACGATATTGCCGAAGGAGCGGCGCTTGGTGCGCAGCATCTCCAGTCCCCAGGGAATCTTGGTGGCCATGTCGGCAATCGAGCGCGCGGTCAGCTTGGGCGGGGCCGACAGTCCGTTCTTGATATCCTTGTGACGCTGGCCGAGCACCTGCAGGTCGACCGTGACAACGATCGCCGAGCAGTTGGCGGCCTTGGCGCGCTCGAACAGGCGACGCATGAAGTCGTCATCCTTGAGCGTATAGACCTGGAACCAGAACGGCTTGGTCGTATGCTCGGCCACGTCCTCGATCGAGCAGATCGACATGGTCGAGAGCGTATAGGGCACGCCGAACGCCTCGGCCGCCCGGGCCGCCTTGATCTCTCCATCGGCTGACTGCATGCCGGTGAGCCCGACCGGCGCCAGCGCCACCGGCATGGCCACGTCTTCACCGATCATCTGGCTGCGCGTGGTGCGCCCGGCCATATCCACCGCCACCCGTTGCTTGAGATGGATATGCTGGAAGTCGCTGGTGTTTTCGCGAAAGGTTTGCTCGGTCCAGCTGCCGGACTCGGCATAGTCATAGAACATCTTGGGGGTGCGCCGCGCGTAGTGGCGTCGCAGATCTTCGATATTGGTATAGATCGGCATTTTGGCTCTCGGCATGTCGTTGGTGCCTTAACGTTATCCGCATGCCGTCGACAAAGCCATCATGGGCCCTCCCCCAAGGCGATACGAAAGGAGATGCAATAACGGCGATTTACCGCTAATAAGAGAAGCTATAACGATAAGAAAGTCCGAACTTACTAAGGAGCCGCATGGAGTCACCGCCGATCGCCACCCAAGACCGCCCGTGGGTCCGCCACTACGGCCAGATTCCGGCCGAGTTGCCGCCCCCGGAACACCCCAACCTGGCCGCGTTAGTCAGCGCCAGCGCCGAGCGCTTCGCCGCTCGGAAGGCGTTCACCAGCTGCATGCCCAATGGCATGAACGGCTCCCTGAGCCATGCCCAGGTCGATGCCGCCTCCGACGCCTTCGCCGTCTATCTTCGCGAAGGGCTGGGGCTGGCGCCCGGCAGCCGCGTGGCGGTGCAGCTGCCCAACTGCCTGAGCTACCCGGTGGTGGTCTTCGGGATCCTCAAGGCCGGCTGCGTGCTGGTCAACACCAACCCGCTTTACACCGCCTCGGAGATGACCCAGCAGTTCGCCGACAGCGGCGCCGAGGCGCTGGTGATCGTCGATATGTTCGTCGACAAGCTGCCCGAGGTGCTGCCCCACACCGCGATCCGCCATGTCGTAGTGACCAGCCTGGCGCAGTTCTTCCCAACCGTGGTCCGGCACGTGGTGAAGGCGGTACTCAGGTACTGGAACCGGGTGATCCCGCCCTGCCGCGTGGCGGTGACTCCACTCGGCCAGGCGCTGGCCCAGGGCAGGCAGCTGCGCCAGGCGCGGGGGATCGAGGTCGCCGACTACTGGCGCGACCTGGGCCTGGAGAGCCTCGCCGCGCTGCAGTACACCGGCGGCACCACCGGCATTGCCAAGGGCGCCAGGCTCAGCCACGGCAACCTGCTCGCCAACGTGGCCCAGATCGACGCCATGGCCGGCTCGCATATCAGCGACGGCGAGGAGTGCGTGCTCACCGCCCTGCCGCTCTATCATATCTTCGCCTTCTCGGTGAACCTGCTCGCCTTCTTCAAGCACGGCGCCCACAACGTCCTGGTGCCCAACCCGCGGCCGATCCAGAACCTGCAGCGGGCGATCGAGAACTACCCGATCAGTTGGATCAGCGGGGTCAACACCCTCTTCAATGCCCTGCTCAACGAGGAGTGGTTCACCCTCTACCCGCCGCGCCGGCTGCGCGCAGCGGCGGCCGGCGGCACGGCGCTGCATGCCGCCGTGGCCGAGCGCTGGGAGCGGGTCACCGGCACCCCGCTGGTCGAGGGTTACGGCCTCACCGAGAGCTCGCCGGTGGTGTGTTTCAATCCGCTGGTCGGGACGCGCAAGCCAGGCAGCATTGGCATCCCGGTGCCGGGCACCGAGATCCGCCTGATCGACGCCAGCGGCCGGCCGGTGGCTCGCGGCGAGGCGGGGGAGCTCACCGCTCGCGGGCCCCAGGTGATGCAGGGCTACTGGCAGCAGCCGGAGGCGACCGCGGAGGCGCTGCGCGAGGGCTGGCTGCATACCGGCGATGTCGCCGCCATGGACGAGGACGGCTACCTGCGCATCGTCGATCGCAAGAAGGACCTGATCCTGGTCAGCGGCTTCAACGTCTACCCCAACGAAGTGGAGGACTGCATCGCCCTGCTCGACGCCGTCCACGAGGTGGGGGTGATCGGCGTGCCCGACGCCGAGACCGGGGAGGCCGTGCGCGCCTATATCGTCACCCGCGGCGAGCTCGACCGCGACACGGTGAAGGCCCACTGCCGGCAGCATCTGGCCCGCTACAAGGTGCCCAAGCAGATCGAATTCATCGACGACCTGCCCAAGAGCCCCATCGGCAAGGTGCTGCGCAAGGACCTGCGCGCCGACTACCTGAAGGAGCATCCAGACACCGCCACCACCGGGAGCCGCGCATGCTGAGCCCACTCGAGGAGACCCTGCTGGCCATCATGATGGCCGTGATCATGTTGGGCATGGGGTCGTCGCTGACCTTCAAGGACTTCCGTATCGCCTTGCGCCACCCTCAGGCGATCGGCATCGGCTTCGCCTCCCAGTACCTGTTCATGCCGCTGCTCGCCTTCCTGATCGGCCGCGCCCTGCAGCTGCCGCCCATACAGGCGGTGAGCCTGATCCTGATGGGCTGCGTGCCCGGCGGCACCACCTCCAATATCTTCGCCTACTTCTCGAAGAGCCTGCTCGGGCTCTCCATCCTGATGACGGTCTGCTCGACCCTGCTGGCGGTGGTCATGGTGCCGCTGGTGCTAACCCTCTACACCAGCGGCATCGACGCCGCCTTCCGCATCCCCTCAAGCAATATCATCGCGGTGCTCGGCGTGCTGCTGGTGCCGACCCTGATCGGCATGTGGCTGCGCCGGCGCAATGCCAACCTCGGCGCCTGCACCGAGCTGATGGGCGGCATCCTCGGCGTGGTGGTGATCGTGTTCCTAATCGCGACCTGGGTGCCGCGCAACTGGCAGCTGCTGATGACCACCGGCCCTGAGGTCTACCTGGCGGCCGTTGGCCTCGGCCTGTGTGGCTTCATGATCGGCTACTGGTTCAGCCGTGCGGCCCGGCTCGACCCGCTGAAGGCGCGCACCGTGTCGCTGGAGACCGGGATCCAGAACGGCCCCCTGGCGGTGCTGATCGTGACCCTCTCCTTCACCGGTGATACCCAGCAACAGATGCTGCTGATCCCGGTGATGTACTCGCTGTTCATCGTCATCACTTCCACCTTCGTGACTTTCTACTACCGCCGGCGCAGCCTGCGCGAGGAGCTGGCCCGCGATCAGGCGAAGGTGGAAACCGCGGCGCCGGCCAGGGGCTGAGGCTCGACATGGCGCAGGCAAATGTAGAACAGTAGTCGGGGGGCTAGATGAATTGGCCCAACGTCGGAATTTTTTCGCCATCCCCGTTTCAACATGGTTGGAAGGATCTACAAGATAGTCGCCGATAGCTGATCATGGAGGAGGAATAGCAATGGCAGATCAATCACGCCAGGAAATCGACTATGAGGATATCTCCGGGGGCCAGGGAGGCGGCGAACGGTCCGCCAAAATGATCTGGGGCCTGCGCGCCTTCGGCCTGCTCATGGCACTGATCGTGTGGATCGCCATGGGCTTCGCCGAGGGGCTCTCGTCGGACGCTCGCTGGGTCGCCGCAATCGGCACCCTGATGGCGGTATGGTGGATGACCGAGGCGATTCCGCTCTCGGTGACCTCGCTGCTGCCGATCGTGCTGATCCCGATGCTCACCGAGCGCACCGTGAGCCAGGCCACCTCCCCCTATGCCAGTCCTATCGTGTTTCTGTTCCTCGGCGGCTTTCTGATCGCCATCGCCATGGAGAAGTGGAACCTCCACCGTCGCGTCGCGCTGCTGACCCTGGCCAGGGTAGGCGTCGAGCCCAAGCGCATCGTGCTCGGCATGATGCTCGCCACCGGCTTTCTGTCGATGTGGGTCTCGAACACCGCAACGACGCTGATGATGCTGCCCATCGGCCTCTCGGTGCTGGCCCTGGTCGCCGAGCGAACCGACACCACGGACACCGACGGCCGGTCACAGCACGAGCACCAGCCGGGCCATGTGGACATCATGGCCGACGACAACATCAAGCGCTTCGGCCTCTGCCTGCTGCTGGCGATCGCCTGGTCGGCCAGCATGGGCGGCCTCGGCACCCTGCTCGGCAGCCCACCCAACGCCATCGTCGCCGGCTACGCTGCCGACGAGCTGGGGCGCAACATCGGCTTCCTCGAGTGGATGATGCTCGGCGTGCCCCTCGCCTTCACCTTCATCTTTATCGGCTGGATACTGATGACCCGGGTGCTCTACCCCTTCAAGGTCGATGAGATTCCCGGTGGCAAGGAGATGATCGCCGGCGAGATCCGCAAGCTCGGCAACTTCAGCCAGGGCGAGAAGATGGTGATGCTGGTGTTCTGCTCGGCGGCCTTCCTGTGGGTGGTGCCCGGGCTGCTCGGCAATCTCCCCTGGATAGGCGAGCGGCTGGGACCGCTGGGTGAGCTCAACGACACGGCCATCGCCATCGCCGCCGGCATCGCCATGTTCATCCTGCCCGGTAAGGGACGTGGCGAGATGGTATTGACCTGGCAGGATGCCGAGAAAGGGCTGCCGTGGGGGGTGCTGCTGCTGTTCGGTGGCGGCCTGAGCCTCGCCGGTGCCGTCGCCGCGTCCGGCCTCGACAGCTGGTTCGGCGAGCAGGTCACCGGCCTTGGCATGCTGCCGATCGTCCTGCTGGTGGCCGCCGTTACCGCGATCATCATGTTCCTGACCGAGGTGACCAGCAACACCGCCACCGCCGCGACCTTCATCCCCGTGCTCGGCGGCGTTGCCGTCGGCATCGGCGCGGATCCGATGACGCTGCTCATCCCGGCCGCCTTTGCCGCCACCTGCGCCTTCATGCTGCCGGTGGGTACGCCGCCGAACGCCATCGTGTTCGGCACCGGTGCCGTCTCCATCGGCCAGATGGCACGTGGCGGCGTGGTGCTCAACGTCGTGGGTATCGTCATGATCACCCTGTTCTGCTACCTGATCGGCGGCTTCGCGCTTGGGCTCGAGTTCTGATTGGGGTAGGCAGTATAAGCGGTGCCAGGCGCGATGCCGCCTGGCGCCGCTGATAAAGAAAGCGTTCTAACGCTCAACTGATCATCGCAACATTAGCCCATTGCGGTAGCCTGACGCTGGCGCACATGCCCATCCTGATTAGCCAGCTGATAACACCAGCGCTTTAGACCCCAGTGAGCTTGTGATCTATGGGTACACTAAAATGCTAGTAATCGAATTGCCCTGTGGAAGCCTCTTTGAGCATGTGCTAAAAAGTTAGCCATGAGTACACATAAGCGAGAAAAGCTAAAGAGCATTCTCGATGCCATCCCTCCCGGCTTCTTGGTCGATTCTGGCTGGTTGGAACGCCATGAGGTCAGCCGCTTCCTAGCGCGCAAATATGTGGATCGCGGTTGGCTGGAACGCGTGACTCGCGGCGTTTTCCTGCGCCCGGCACCGGGCACAGGAAAACCCGCTACCATCGACTGGAAGACCTGCCTGCTCTCGATACAGCACATCATGGGCTACGATGCCCATGTCGGCGGCATGACAGCGCTCGCGCAGCAGGGCTACAGTCATTATTTACCGCTGGGCGGAAACGCTCCGGTTTGGATCTATGGCGAAGACATACCGAACTGGCTGGCCAGGCTACCGCTAAACGCCCCCTTGGAAACGCGTACCACGCCCCTCTTCTCCAATCCGGCACTCGGTCTCACCAAGAAAGACTCCAATGCCACAAGCACCCTGCCCTGGGACTGGCAACTCAGGGGGTCATCGCCCGAACGAGCGATCCTGGAAGTCATGGACGAACTGCCCGGCCATGAGAGCTTCCACAATCTCGACATGGTGTTTGAAAGCCTGACGACCCTGCGCCCGCGCACCCTGTCGGCGTTGCTGCACAGTTGCAGGAAGATCAAGGTTACAAGGCTGTTCTTCGTCTTTGCCGACCGCCACAACCACCCATGGCGCAAACGCCTCGACCCGCAGGAATTCAACCTCGGAAGCGGCGACCGCGCTCTGGTCAAGGGCGGCAGGATACACCCGCACTACCGCATCATGGTGCCGGAAGAATTTGCGATAACGGAGGCAGCCGATGGCGCGTGAAGATTACGAAGCACGGGTCGCCCTGCTCGTGCGCATCCTCCCCTATGTCGCCGAAGAAGACATCTTCGCCCTGAAAGGCGGCACTGTCATGAACCTCACGATCTCTATGACGTGAAACTGCTCTATGAGCATGAAGGCCTGACCAACGACCTCTTCCGCACCTTTCTAATCTATATCGCCAGTTCATCGCGCCCCGCGCATGAACTGCTGAACCCGAATTTCATCGATATTGACCAGCCTTATACGCTGGAATTCAAAGGCATGACGAAGATCCCGGCCAGCCTCGACGAGCTTCTGGAAATTCGTACGCAGCTGATTGCAGATCTCCGCTCCCGTCTCGATGATGACACCAAACGCTTCCTGCTGACGTTGCATGACGGCAATCCGGACTTTGCCGCCATTGGCCGCCCGCAGGCAGCAGGCCTACCGGCAGTTCGCTGGAAGCTGGTCAACCTGAATAAACTGAAAGAGCAGAATACGGGAAAGCACATGGCCCAGCGTAAAGAGCTGGAATCACTATTCTGATCCTGCTCTGCCGATGACCGAACCAGTCCGAGACAGTGCCGGCCCCCTCGATGTCACGATGCAGAGACGGAGGCACAGAAGGGGGACGGAAAAATGAACCGAATGCCTTGTGGTGGGCCCAGCTGGACTCGAACCAGCGACCAAGGGATTATGAGTCCTACCAAGCTACCTGTAGGTCACACAAAGGCAAAGCTTGGAGGGTCTACCCCCTGTCGAGCCTGAACGGCACTGCAGCGTGGAGGGTTCTGAAAGAGGCAAAACGCCTTAGCCACATTGCTTCTATTGCTTCCACTGTCCGTTATAGCTTGGCAATGCGTACAGGTCAACCCGGCCATGGGATGGATAATGCGCCACACCAAGCCTCTTGGTACGGCTCAATTTTCTCGTTGGATGAAGGTGTTGCTGCCAGCATGAGGAAGTGGGCACGGCATCTCATTCTGCAAGAGCACCTGACGCCCACGGCCGTGGCTCAGTTGGAAGCCCCCACCGGGCTGCTGCCCAGACCACCGCCCATGGCTGCGTCCCACAGCTAGCCATGCTCTACGGGCTAAAGCGGGTCATCGCCACAGCTGAACAGCAACCCAGTAGAAAAGAGCATACCAATGGCTTTGCACGGGGATACAGCCCTCGCCTACCCTCGGTCTCCTCCAGGTGCGAAACGCAGATTGAATTGCCGGTAGTCCTGCTGAAGGCTGGCGGGGAGCTGTCGGATCTTAGGAAATGGCGCTGCCGCATCTACAGCCAGGAGGACTGAGCGGTCGACATCCGCATTACCACTGCTTTGCGTGATTGACGCAGAGTAAAGCTCGCCTGTTGGTCCCAGACGTACGGCCACCTCTACCCCGGCTCCTGACTCAGTACCTGGTGGGATCACCCAAGCCTGCTGGACCGAGCGCCGCACTAGGTTGATGAAGCTGTCGGCGCGACCCTGCCTGCCCCTGAACGATATCGGCTACCTTATTCCGACGGGCAGAGCTCTGGCTAACGTCTACTAATGCTTCGTCTTGGGCGGAAGCTGCCTCCAACTGGCGCCGGATGACACTCAGCTCACCCTGTGCCTTTGCAAGGCTGTCTTCCAAGCGCAATAGCACCGCTTCAGATGCCGTGGCCTGCGGGGCTTGCTGAAGAGCCTTTGGCTTCATCCCGCCTCATTCATGAGGGCTCGATTCGGGCGGTCTGAAGCTGCTGGCCGGCGGCATTGATCATCAGGTTCCATAGCGCTGGCGTGATA
>NZ_JARWAM010000022.1:0-32287 GCF_031451695.1 Franzmannia qiaohouensis | reverse complement strand
CCGAGATGCCGTGTGGTGCCCCATGCACCCAAGATGGCGTTGCAAACTCATCTTGGCACAAGGGGGGACGGGTCCATCCCATTTCCCACACAGGAGGGAGATTTCACCATGGCAACGACGACACTCTGCGAGCTACATACCGACGAACGCGGCGTCGCCTGGCTAACGCTGAACCGCCCCGAGGTGCACAACGCCTTCGACGACAGCCTGATCGCCGAGCTCAACGCGCACCTGGCACACCTGCATGAGGCCGCCACCCGCGGCGAGGTGCGGGTGGTGGTACTGGGATCCGAAGGCAAGCACTTCTCCGCCGGCGCCGACCTGAACTGGATGAAGCGCATGGTCGAGTATGACCTCGAGGCCAACCTCGCCGACTCGCGCAGGCTCGCCGAGATGATGCAGCGCCTCGACACCCTGCCCTGCCCCAGCGTGTGCCGGGTGCAGGGCGCGGCCTTCGGCGGCGCCGTGGGCCTGGCCGCCTGCTGCGATATCGTCATCGCCTCAGAAAAGGCCCGCTTCTGCCTCTCCGAGGTCAGGATCGGCCTGGCTCCGGCAGTGATCAGCCCCTATGTGCAGCGCGCCATCGGCCCGCGCCAGATGCGCCGCTTCGCGCTCAGCGCCGAGGAGATCGACGCCGCCACTAGCCTTGGCCTCGGTCTGGTTCACCAGGTGGTGGGCCACGATGACCTGGATGACGAGATCGAGACCATGCTCGCGACGCTGCTGGCCGGCTCACCCCAGGCCCAGCGCGCCACCAAGGCCCTGCTCGCCGAGGTCGCCCGGGAGCCCGACAGCGATACCACCCGCGAACACAGCTGCCGCGTGATCAGCGAGCTGCGCGTAAGCCGAGAAGGCCAGGAGCGCCTGGCCAGCTTCTTCGACAAGCGCGCCCCGCGCTGGCGCCCGCCACAGGACGACACCCCATGACCACTGCCCGCTTCGATACCCTGCTGGTTGCCAACCGCGGCGAGATCGCCTGTCGCGTGATGCGCACCGCACGCCGCATGGGCCTACGCACCGTGGCCGTCTACTCGGATGCCGATGCCAACGCCCGCCACGTGCGCGAAGCCGACGAGGCCGTACGCATCGGCCCCGCCGCCGCCCGCGACAGCTACCTCAACGTCGAGGCAGTGGTGGAGGCTGCCCAGCGCAGCGGCGCCGGCGCCATTCACCCCGGCTACGGCTTCCTCTCCGAGAACGGCGCTTTCGTTCAAGCGCTGGACGCCGCCGGCATCGTCTTCGTCGGCCCACCCGCCGCGGCGATTGCCGCCATGGGCGACAAGTCCGCCGCCAAGGCGCGCATGGCCAACGCTGGCGTGCCGCTGGTGCCTGGCTACCACGGCCACGACCAGGACGACGCCCTGCTGCGTGGCGAAGCCGACAAGATCGGCTACCCGGTGCTGCTCAAGGCCAGTGCCGGCGGCGGCGGCAAGGGCATGCGCGTGGTGGAGTCGGCCGATGGCTTCCAGGCCGCGCTGGACGGCTGCCGCCGCGAGTCCCAGGCCGCCTTCGGCGATGCCCGCATGCTGATCGAGAAGTACCTGACCCAGCCGCGCCACGTCGAGGTCCAGGTGTTCTGCGATGGCCACGGCAACGGCGTCTACCTGTTCGAGCGCGACTGCTCGGTGCAGCGCCGCCACCAGAAGGTGCTCGAGGAAGCCCCCGCCCCCGGCATGACCGCCGAGCTGCGCCGCGAGATGGGCGAGGCCGCGGTACGCGCCACCCAGGAGATCGGCTACGTGGGCGCCGGCACCGTCGAGTTCCTTTTAGACTTCTCACAAGGCTCTTCACAAGAGCGGGACGGCGCCTTCTACTTTATGGAGATGAACACCCGCCTGCAGGTGGAGCACCCCGTCACCGAAATGATCACCGGCCAGGACCTGGTCGAGTGGCAGCTGCGGGTGGCCATGGGCGAGGCCCTGCCGCTCCAGCAGGACGAGCTGACCATCACCGGCCACAGCTTCGAGGCGCGGCTCTACGCCGAAGACCCGGCGCAGGACTTCCTGCCCGCTACCGGCACCCTCACGCGCTTCGCCATGGACCTCGAAGGCGCCAGCCTTAGCTCTTCACAAGAGGGCCGCGCCAAAGTGCGCCTGGATAGCGGCGTGGAGAGCGGCGACGTCGTCTCCATGCACTACGACCCGATGCTGGCCAAGCTGATCGTTCACGGCGATGACCGCGACCAGGCCCTGGCCACCCTCAACCGGGCGCTGGCCGCGCTGGACGTGCAGGGTGTGGTGACCAACCGCGCCTTCCTGCAGCGTCTGGCCACCCACCCAGCGTTCAAGGCCGCCGAGCTGGATACCCGCTTTATCGAGCGCCACCACGCCAGCCTGTTCGCCGCCGAGCACCCCTCCACCGAGGAGTACGCCAGCGCAGCGCTGATCGCCCTGGACCAATTAGGCCGCGAACGCGAAAGCGACTCCCCCTGGGACCGCCACGACGGCTTTCGCCTCAACGCTCCGCACGGCATCCGCATCGCCCTGTGCGACCGGCAGGATGAGGCCAGCGCCGTCGTGGTAGAGGGCAGCCGCGAGAGCGACGCCGCCCCGTGGTGCCTCACCATTGGCAGCGAGACCCTCACCGCCAGCCTGCAGCCGGTGGAAGGCGACGCCGTGGCGATAACCCTCAACGGCCATCGCCGCCGCCTGCAGGCACGGCTGGAGGGAGACAACAGCATCGTCATGGTCGATCCCCGCGGTGAAAGCCGCCTACTGTGGCGCCGCATCGACGCCATCGACCACGGCCACCACGAAGTCGAATCGACCCTCACCGCCCCCATGCACGGCACCGTGGTCGCGCTACTCGTCGAAGCCGGTCAGAAGGTAGAGAAAGGTATGCCGCTGATGGTCATGGAAGCCATGAAGATGGAACACACCCTCACCGCCCCCGCCGACGGCCAGGTGGAACGCTTCCACTTCAACGCCGGCGATACCGTCGGCCAAGGGGATGTGCTGCTGGAGTTCACACCAGACGAATAGCGACCAGCGCCACACCCATGTGGGAGCGAATTCATTCGCGATTGCAGCGCGCAGCGCTGCCCGTCATAAACCAGTCACCAGGAGGCCGCCATGCCCTTCCCAACACACGTCCGCCTGGTCGAGGTCGGCCCTCGTGACGGCCTGCAAAACGAACCCAAACCGATCGCCACGGCCACCAAGCTCGAACTGATCGACCGCCTCGCCGCCGCCGGCATCGGCTACATCGAAGCCGCCAGCTTCGTCTCGCCCAAGTGGGTGCCGCAGATGGCCGACCACCGTGAGGTGATGACTGGCCTGACTCGCCGCCAAGGCGTCACCTACGCCGCCCTAACCCCCAACCTCAAGGGGCTGGAAGCAGCACTCGAGTGCGGCGTCGAGGAAGTGGCGGTATTCGGTGCCGCCAGCGAGGCCTTCTCGCAGAAGAACATCAACTGCTCGGTCGCCGAATCCCTGGCGCGCTTCGGGCCGGTGCTGGATCGGGCCAAGCAGGCCAAGGTGCGCGTGCGCGGCTACGTCTCCTGCGTGCTCGGCTGCCCCTATGAAGGCGAGATCGCCCCGGCCAAGGTCGCCGACGTCTCTAAAGCCCTATTCGACATGGGCTGCTACGAGGTGTCGCTGGGCGACACCATCGGCGTCGGCACGCCCCTCACCGCCAAGCGCATGCTCGAGGCGGTGAGCCGCGACATCCCTATGGACAAGCTCGCCGCCCACTTCCACGACACCTACGGCCAGGCGCTCGCCAACCTCTACGCCGTGCTGGAAGAAGGCATCAGCGTAGTGGACAGCTCCGTGGCCGGCCTCGGCGGCTGCCCCTACGCCAAGGGCGCCTCCGGCAACGTCGCCAGCGAAGACGTCGTCTATCTGCTCAACGGCCTCGGCATCGACAGCGGCATCGACCTCAACACACTCGCCGAGACCGGCACCTGGATCACCAACACCATCGGACGGACCAACCGCTCCAAGGTAGGCGTGGCGTTGGCAGCGAAATAATCAGATGGCAGAAACGAAAAGCCCCCGAGCCAGATGACTGACTCAGGGGCTCGACGACGGCGGCACGCGATTGTTGTCTTCAGCCTCGCTGCGGTCGTCGCCCTGTGGCTGCTTGGCGTTGGACGCCTATCCGCCAAGGCAGCGGCATCCGGGGCCTACATATCATCGTCGGCGAGACTTGATACTCATGGCTTGGTAGCAACAAGGGTTGAGATCATCAGCCTGATGCTTCTCAATGCGGCCCAGTACACGCAGGACTAGGGGCGCCATCGATTCCCCTTGCACGGATTCACCGACAGGAGCTGCATCATGAAACTCAAGACACTGGTTACCGCCACGGCACTCGGACTTGGTCTTGGCACTGCAAGTCTGGCCAACGCCACCGAGGTGACCCATCTAGGCGGCGATATCACCGAGGAGCAGGTGCTTGAAGCTCAGCGGGCCTGGGGCGATGCGTTGGTCGCTATCTCCAACACCTATGAAGCAGAGGGGATCGAAGCCGCCAGCGCACTGGCCGAGGAGATCATCGCCAGCGCCTACGGACACGATATCGGGCCTGTACTCTTCAAGCCGACCCTGGCCGCGGCACCGCAAACCTTCCGCACCACGCCTGAGGGCACCCTGGCCTACTTTGTCGGCCACAGCGATGAGTACAGTGAAGACAGAGGCTTTGCCCTGAATGGCTGGGAGGAAGTCACCATCGACAACGCCGCTATCTTCATCAGCGGCGACACGGCGCTGACCATGGGCAACGTCTCGATGCTGGATGCCGAAGGCAATACCACCACCGTAGACAAAACCTGGGGCTTACACCTGGACGACGAAGGCGACCTGCGCATCGTGCTGCACCACTCCTCCCTGCCCTTTACCGGCGACGAGTAAGTCTGCGGCAGAAACGGAAAGCCCCCGAGCCTGTTTGGGCTCGGGGCTCTGGAAAGTCACAGCCCGAGAAAACATTCCAAGTGCGCCTGCTCCTCCTGCAACGCGGGCTCGAACGCCGCATCGCGCGGGGCATGTCCACTCACGTAACCCGGTTGCAGCTGTAATTGCCCGTCTCGCACCGCGGCGTTGGCCCAGCCGATGACCTGGCCACGCCACAGCATGGGTAACGCGTAGTAGCCACGCACGCGCTGCGGTGCCGGCGTGTAGGCCTCGAAGCGGTAGGCCCAGCCCCAGAAGCGTTCGAAGCGTTCGCGGTCCCAGACCACCGGATCGAACGGCGCCAGCAGACGCAGACGCTCGTCCAACACGTCGTCGTTGGCAAAGCGACGACTGCCGGGGTTCTCGCCGACCGGCCAGTACCAGCAGCACCCACCCACCGTGGCCTGGGGTAGCCGTGCCTTGGTACGCGCCAGTGCATCACGGCGGCGCTCGCGCCACTGCGGAGCCGCCGAAGAAGCCACCCATGTAACGAGGCGGCTGAGCGTGACCGCCGGCAGCGGCGCGTACTTCGCCACTGCCACGTCGATCAGTGCGTCCAGGCTAGCATCAGGGTCCATCGGGGGGGCACGTTCATGGGCAAGCTGCGGTGCGTATAGACGCGTGCCACCTTCGCGTCGTGCCACGCGCAGCAGACCACGATAGTGCATGCCATCCAGCAGTTGGGTACTGGCCCTGCTATTGCCGCCGAACCAGTTCTTGGTCACGCCATGCTCGAAGGCGGCGTCCACTTCGCGTGGGTGCACCACGCCGCGACTCTGCACGAACTCCAGTACGGCCCGTGCCTGTGCCCAGCGTGAGGGCGGCCATTCGGTGCGCGTCGTCCGAGGGTGCATCATGCATTGCGTGAACCGCGGCAGAATACCGTAGTTAACGAAAAAGTCTTCTTCGACAGCCAGACGAGGGTAACGCGCTTCCAGATCACCGGCTCGATAATCGGCGACACGATGGCGCAGCGTCAGGTCCTGAGCCCGTGCGGGTGCACGTATCGGATCAAACTGGACGAAACCCAGTTTGGTGATGGCGCGCTGCAAGGCTCGCGGTTTGAACAGGCTGCGCGAAATGGCGTAACGGCGCAGGTGGTTAAGGGTTATTTTAGTCGGCATTCAGTGGACTTAGGCCATGTCTGTCCTTAGTTCGCCGCCTTTTCAGACAAAGCCTGACCCCTAGCATGAGTGAAACTCCATCACCAACTCAGCATGCCCGGTATGTGGGTCCGTTTTTTCGGACACTACCCGAAAACCACAGCGCTTATAGAAGTCCACGGTTTTCTGGTTCTCCTTGTAGACATCTAAGGTAATACGCTCACGCAGCGATTTGGCCTTTGCCATCAGAGCCTGACCAATGCCTTCTCCCTGGCAGCCAGGCGCCACGAAGATAGCCGCCAGCGTATCGCCATGCAGCGAGAAAAAACCCTTCACCTCACTGCCCGATTCATACACATAAGTCTCTGAGGCTGGTATATAGATGTTTCTCATATCATCCAGCTTGGATTCCCAGAACGCGCGATCGACAAAGTCGTGCGCTTCGGCCGAGGATTCTAGCCAGATATTCAGCACACTATCCATATCCGAAGCGATAAAATTACGGATCATTTTAATCCTCATACCGACTTCATCCCTACTGCATTTGTTAGCTTACAGCCGCTCCCGCGCCTGCGCGGCTTTTCACGCAGACACCTTTTAGTCGGAGGCTGAGGATGTGGCTAAGACGCAGCTTGCGACAGCTTACTGACAACAGCGTCGAATAGCAGATCACTAACCGCTTCTATGTCCTTGCGCGACACACCCTGTTGTACCAGTGACTGCGCCCCCTGAGATGCCGCCCAAATGGCGCGCGCTGCAGCGTCAACCGAGCCGCGGAAACGCCCCATGTCCACCAGTCGTTGCACCCGCGAGTGCATCAGTGCATAGGCGTCAGCGATCAGTGCTGGCTGGGCGCGAGCGTGCTCCCTGATGAGTACATACAGTGCCGGATGCTTGAGCGCGAACTCCAGGGCGACATCCCACCCAAAGCGTAGTTGCACCAACGGATCGGCTGAAGGCGGCGGCGTGCGCTTGCGCTCCATGAATTCCGTCATTCCACGCTGAATCAATGCCCGCGCCAATCCGCCCTTGTCGCCGAAGTGGTGGTAAAGCGTAGGCGCTCTGACACCTGCGGCCTCGCAAACTGCACGCGTCGTCAGGCCCTCCGGGCCCTGTGCCTCAAGCAGCGCTGCCGCCGCATCCAGAATCTTCGTTTCAGTGTTCATTTCAACCCTGTGAATGTGGTGCTTCTTGACAAACCTATATCGTCGATATACATTTTATGTATCAATGATATATCAATACTGTACCATCACTATACTACAGGAAGGTTTGTCATGGCTGCTATTTGCTTGATCACTGGCGGTTCCGGATTTGTTGGCGGTCGCCTCATCGAACGCCTCATCGCCCAAGGGTGGCAGGTTCGTGCGCTGGCGCGCAGCGTCGAAGCTATGCGAACTGTAGAAGAGCGTGGGGCGCAGGCCGTGCGCGGCTCGCTCGACGACATGACGTCATTGACGATCGCCGCCCGCGGCTGCAGCGTAGTAGTCCACGTCGCCGCCCTCTTCAAGTTGTGGGGCGATCACGATGAGTTCGAGCGATCCAACGTGCTAGGTACGGCCAGCCTGCTGCGTGCGGCGGAGGCGGCGTCGGTCAAGCGCTTCGTGCAGGTTGGCGCGGCGGCGGTGGTGATGGGTGACCTAGCGCCCATGCTTCAAGTTAACGAGTCGCTGCCGAGAAAGGAACGCGCCTGGGCACCATACAGCGCGTCCAAGGCGCGCAGCGAAGCGCTGGTGCTGGGCGCCAATCGCCCAGGCGTGTTTGAAACCGTCGTCATCCGCCCACCTATGATCTGGGGTACCGGTATGCCGACACTGGATCACATGATCGAAACCGTGAAAGCAGGCCAGTTTCGTTGGGTGGGCGATGGATCGCAGGCCATGTCTACAGCTCACGTAGACAACGTCTGCCATGCGGTCGAACTGGCTATCGAGAAGGGCCGCGGTGGCGAAGCTTACTTCGTCAGCGACGGCAACGACAGCACGCTGAAGCAGGTTGTATCCAGCTTGCTTCAGACGCGCGGTATCGAGTCGCCACGCGCTTCGGCACCGCTGCCGATAGCATGGATTATGGCCAGCATGATGGAGTGGATGTGGCGCACCTTCTCGCGCCGGGGCGAGCCACCCATTACCCGCCAGATGCTTCGTTTGATCGGCAAGCCATTCACGCTGGACATCGGCAAGGCGCAGCGCGAACTGGGCTACAATCCCATAGTGTCCTGGGAACAAGGGCTCAAAGCCATGCAGGGACGCTGAAGCAAATCGTTGTTGGGGTGAGGTACGTCAGCAGATAGAGGTCTGGAAGCGGCAGCGACTGGGCCAACGCACCGATTGACCGCGAGCTCCCGCTGACCTTGGTCTATCCGACCTAACGTCGCATTAAGGTGTGAGCAACGCTACTACGAAACTTAACCAGACCACCGTAAACACGAAACCCAAGAAGGAATAAAAAATGCAAATCGTTGCGAATCACTCTTAAATGCTTTGTTATGTGTAATTATTTGAGCCTATCTTCTGAACTGACTCACCCCACTTCCCTCGTAACTAACTCTATCAATAGTTACTACAAGCATTTTTTTCCCTCTGACCAAAGAAACGATTTTTTCGTAAACCAGGATAATCCAATAGCTCAACTGAGCAGGAAAAGAATAAACAATGCCTCCTTGTACGTTAGCAGTCGCGTTTCTCGATTCGATTTTTTTCGCAATGGAGGGCGGTAGATTCCGATTACTACATATTTTAGTTATCTCACGAGACACTGTTTCCCATGCTACATCGGTACTAAGTTCTTTTCCTGCTTCATTTTTAGCTAATTCTATGACAAGTTGGGAAAAATTTTTACCACAAACCTCACCATATTTAGCGATCCCAAACGACCAGTTTTGGCTAGATGTTGAAAACCGCCAAAAAATGCAAATGGTAAACCGCTTTTTGATACAACCAAGTTTTTAGCCAGCGGTGGCTTACTGCCTGAAGTTTCATAAAGGTCAAATTCTGGCCATTCTTCAAGTAACTTTATCTCCTTACTTGTCGGGTTTGCTTTATTTTTTCCAACTCGGCCTATTGGAACTCTTGGGTTATCTTCACTAGCGAGTTTTGCTTGAACAATTAATGAGCGATGACAATACTGATGCGCACCTGAATTGCCATTGTTATCCCAAACATTGTTATGTCTATATTGAATAAACAAATCACCCAACTCGGTTTCCGTATCTATTGAATTTCCATTTACATCCGTTTGCGGCTGAACAAAAGCAGCCAAGGGAATTTTATCTATCCATTGAAAATCTACATATATTCTTTCAAACGCCCTAGTAGAATCATATAGTTTTAGCTCCTCACTCAAAACAGAGGCAATTGCATCTCCAAGTTTCTTATTGAAAATTTTATATAATGACGACAGTTCGCCATATTTCTGTTTATTATATAAAGACCTTAAAGTTCTATCAATTACGTTCAATGTACACCTCTCTCCCATTACACATAACGCCGGTGGTAATGGGCACAAACGGAGCGCAGCGTAGTTGGCGTCCCATTGACCACTTTGTTAACAGTACGTTACTCCGCCTTCATCTTTTCCCACATGTGAGCACAGTAGCCACAAATGTCACCGTCGGAGAGTTCCTCTGGAGGAATATTACAGCCACACCTTACGCACTCATGAGTAGCGGACCCGCAACATGAAACGCAAATACCTTCGTGAACAATGTAGGTCCCAAAACCGCACAAAGGACAGTCAACAACAGGCGTATCGCCACCATCTTTATGAGCGGAATACGCCTCGTCGGCGTAAAATTCGTTAACCGCATAGTTTACAATGTCATCATAGTGAGCCTCCGTTCCACAAGCTCGACATTTGAATGTTGCCTCTGCTGCCTCACCTAAATCCTCGGTTTCAAGCAAGCCGGAACCGCACTCACCGCAATGATACTCTTGTAGTGCGTGAAGAATTTCATCGGTGTAATAGTTGAGCTTCTCCAGCGTTAAATCACACTCCTGCTTCTCCTTGACGTAAACCTCGTTCACGTCCACAAGAATTTTCCAGTAGCCCTCACCGAGTAGCGATTTAGGATCTCCACCGAGTTCGTCTACTATAAAGTCTCGAATGATAATAAAAGAGTCAGAAATCAACTGCTTCACAGATTCACTATTCAGTGTGCTGTAGTAGTGTTCTATATCATTCCTATATTTGTTAATTCTATCCAAACGAGCCCAATCCACGGATATATTCAAAGATTCAAAACGATCTTTAATATTTTGCACATCTACAGTTTTTTTGCCCTTGCCAATCCAGTTGACTGCGCCTGTAGCATCAAGTTCTGGCAGAACCCTTTGTTTTATAAGGGCTTCATCGGAACCTTGAGGGCTTAGCTCGCAAAGCTTGTGCTTAAACAACAGCAAGATGCCTGCAAATATATTCCGGGTCGATGAGATAATCCTTCTCTCATCAGGTGATTCAAAATCCTCTAAGCCCACTGTGATCGAATCTAGTGCATTTTTGAGGATGCTCATCACTTTTCCTTAGTATTGTTAACGCCCGGCGCAGCGGGAAAATTGGAGCGAGGAACGAGCGGAAATTTGGTCCGCCTGCCGCCACTTGTTAAATGGAAACGCACCTTGCCGCATCCCCAAGCCGGATATAGTAACTATTCCTCGGCCCACATTTATAATCGTGCGGCCAATTTTGGTGTTGATAGATCTCCCCCAGCTCTGGATCAACAATAAAGAATCGATCAGCATCTTTGACCGCAACAACCCAGTGCCAATAGCCGCTCTTCCTATTTACTCCAACAATTGCTGTTCCCTCAATATTTTCCCACCGTCCAGACCGCAATACATCATGCGGTATCCCTTCACTTTCTAGAACACGCGCCAGTTCAGGTGCTTTTGTATAGAAAACACTCTTGCGCGACCCCCAATTCAAGACCTTTTTGAATTTCTCAAAAGCCTCCGGATATGACCAGCCCAAACATATGGCCACGCATGCTACTCCGCAGCCTGTTTTATGCTCTTGCTTTACGATACGTATCAGGTTTTCCATTTCATTTAACGCCGCGCTCTGCGGCAAATTTGGAGCGCAGCGGAAAATTTGTCCGACAGCAGTGCCTTGTTCTGTCGCACTACACGCTTATAGAGCGAGAGGTAAAACTTCATACTCAAATCGTGCATCATCGTCATAATCTCCATATTGATGATAATCTCGCTGACTTTTTACTATAATTTGTACTATAAACCTTCTACCGATATCACTAGCTTCTATCTCAATAGAGAAATTGTTTTCTTTTTGCCATTCAGGTGGTTTGCTGGACCTTTTTTTCAATGCAAATAACAGTGTTTCTCCAGATGGGTCCGTTGCTGTAACCGAAAAGTCAAGCTTATCTCCAGGGCGAAGCTTTGTATTAGTGTTAAATACGCACCCCACATACTCAGGAATGTAGCCGTTACCTAAGCTGTCACGTGCGAACTCTATACGAGGATAATAATCCTCTCTAGATTCTTGCTTGTTGCGGTATCTTATCAATTTCATTCTAATTTCGCCTTCTATACCCAGAACCAAGTGCTTTTGGTGGGGCAACAAATCTCGGCGATGTGCCTCTGGGTTTCGAAACCCCTCTAGCCTTTCAAGCCAAAATAGCACCTCTTTCTTTTTCCCTAACGCAGCGCTAAACTCAGGTACAGTGCCCCAATTGTCACTGATTAATTTTTTAATGTCATAAAAATCAGCATAATATAATAATCGCTCATCAGCTGCGGCCAGCCTTTTTTGATCTTCCTCTTTCCTTTGCTTCCATCGCTGTATTTTATCTTCGCTTATCCCTGCATTACCGAACCAGTCTTGCCCGTATTTAGCTTTCATAACAAATGAAATAAAGTCGCGGAGTACATTCTCTGTATCTTTTAAAGCTTGACTTATATCCATTGATAGCAAACCTCCGCTCAAAACTGAAATTGGAATTCAATATCGCTTATATAACCGGCGCCCAACGAGACAACAGAACGCCCGCCTCACGGGCAAAGTTGGAGAGTAGCGTAAACTTTGTCCCTGTGCTGGCGATTGTTAGGCTTTTTCATTTTCAGAGACAATGGACACTTTGACAGATAAAGAAGAAAAGGCGCCTCTACCTGGGTCAGCTTCGCCAGTGTGAACATAGCTTGTAGACCACTTTTTCACCATTTTTAGGTATTCCTGTCTTTTTGCCTTCAAATTCGCGATTTCTGAATGATCGAACATTGATTCAACGCCTAGAAATGCTTGGTCACCAGTTCTAAAAGGCTGAAACAATCCGAATGAACTCCAAGAAACTAGCAATGACCAAATCCGAATTAAAAACGCAAAGTCCTTATCAACTTCATCCCACTTTACAACCGGCATAGCCTCATTGTGAGAAATTAGCTTATTTCTAAATAACAGTGCTTGTGAGTTTTCGTTCGTGAAACGACCGGACTTTACATCAAGAGCATCATTAATACAGTCAACTTCCGGCTTAGTGCATGCACCTTCACTTAGCATAATTGGTGAAATATCTTCCCACAGCTTCCTTAAAGAATTATCACGTTTATCCTTGCTCAGTAGCTTTCCGAATATTGAAAATACTCCATATATTCCTCCAACATACCATTGCGCATAAAATCCGCTTTCTTTAAACGGCTCTCGCTTAGTACCAACGTTTTGGAAGGCATAAATTACTGAACGCCACTCAACTGGCTCAATAATCAGATCATAAACTCCTTGAGGGTAATTTCCGTTTTTAAAATCATCGCTATTTTTCCATTCATTCAATTTATCAAGTTCTGAAAGCCACAAATTTCTCGAATCTTCACTATGGGCGCTATCCACCATTTCTTGATAGTAGCTAATAGCGGAATCGACATTCTCGATGGTTCTCGCCTTATTGGTGAGCGAAACAACATATTCTTTTGCTTCGTCGATAGTATTAAATTCCAAGGCCTACTCCTGCCTAACGACTGTAACACTTGACCGAAAAAGCGTAGCTTTTTTGGGTCAAGTGCTTACTTTTGTTAGCCGAGATTTTCATGATATACAATTCCATCACCATCCTTGTAACCAAAAGTATGTGGATGGAACAACTTCGGCCCTGGATAAAATGAGCCTTCTTTAGGTCCGTGATATAAAAGTATAAGTATGAGCAATGCGGCGCTAGCGTTTAGGACATTTTTTAATGTTGCCCTATTAAAGTTAGTGGTCCTATGATGTTTCACTTTGTTGTTGCTCTTCCACCATAATGGTGGATTATTCTCTTCTTCCCAATTACTCCAAGGCCTAAGCTCAATACCAAACCGTGGAATCGTTACTTTTGCACTAATGATACGAGGATACCTTTCCACGATTATGTTTCTATAAGCATTAATGCCACTCGCTCCTGCTAAAGGAGCTATTTCTTCACAGATATGTCTCGCTAGTACATCAACCTCTGCTGAAGCCGCCATCAAAATTCTAGCCAATTCAACGGAATAGCACTCGTAGTTTGCTTCCGCGATTTCGATCCACCGGGACAGCCGTGATATATCCTCTTCTATGCATAGAAAATAGTTCAGATGATCAGGCAGTTTGTAATGTTCTATTCCCATGAGGTCACATCCTTACGGCTAACGCCTTTCTTCAGCGGCGAAAGCATGCTGGTGTGGCTTTTGCGCCCTTTGCAAAAGGCATTACAGCGTGATTTTGTTGGACTTCCCCCAGAAAAGTGGACACGCCCCATCAGCAAACCTCCTCGAACTCTACCCGAGTCCGGTAACCAAGGCCACTGTGCAGCCGATGGCTGTTATAGTAGCCATCAATATAGTCCCTGATATGCTTGCGTAGCTGACGCAACGTCATGAAGCTGGTGGCGTGCAGCAACTCTCCCTTCAGCGTTTTGAAGAACGACTCCACTTCGGCATTATCAGTACACTGTCCCGGGCGGTTCATGCTGTGCCGTACACGGTGATGATTCAGCAGCGCCTGGGTCTTGTGAGCCCGGTACTCGATGCCACGGTCCGTATGGAACAGCAGGTCAGGTGCTGGACTACGGCTTGTGAAGGCCTCACGCAGGGTAGCTCGGGCAAAGTCTGCGCTCAGACTCTCTCCCAAGCGCCAGCTGATGATTCGACGTGAGAATAGGTCCAGTACCACCGCCAGAAACACGTATTTTTTACCCAGCTTAATGTAGGTGACGTCGCTGCTCCACTGCTGGTTTACCGCAACCAGCTTTTTGGCCTCGAGCCGGTAATTTGGCAGGACTTTCAGATCATCCCGACGTTTGCTCAGGCGGCGATAGACACGCGTGACTCGGGCCTTCATACCCCACTCCCTCATCAGTCTGGCCACCCGGTTCTCACCCACCACAAGACCTTCTCGGCGCAGGGCCTGATAAACCCGAGGACTGCCATAACGGCCCTTACTGGCGTTGTAGACCCTGCGGACCTTCAACAGCAGGTCTGAATTGTCAGCGGCTCTCTGGCTGGGCTTCCGGTTTGCCCAGGCGTAGTAGCCAGACCGAGAGATGTTCAGGTGGCGACACAGTGCCTTTACCTCGTGCTGTCCTCGGTGTTTCCAGACGAACCGGAACGCTTCCGTCGTTCCTCTGCCTGAAAACGTTGAAACTTTTTTAGTATGTCATTCTCCTCCTCAAGCTCCGATACGCGGCGCTTCAGGCGAGCGCCTTCATCCTGCTCCTGGATCTTCTGCTTAGCATCAGACGGGGCTTTCTTGACCCGTTTCATGGCGAACTGTCCCTCTCGGTATTCCTTACGCCAGCGTGACAGCATGAAGGGGTGAATATCCAGTGCTTCGGCAACGCCTTTGACGCTCCGGTGGGCCTGGTGGCTCCACTCCACCGCCTTGACTTTGAACTCAGTGCTGTACCGCTGTGTTTTCTTCCCGTGATCATCTCGGGCATCGGTTCTCTCCTATCTGGGAGTTATCGATGCGTGTCCACTGGAGTAGGGGAAGTCCACAGCGAATTTAATGGCTTTGTTAGGTTTATTCATAACCTTCTGCCTTCCATCTAAGAGACGTCATGACAGAATGATGAATATTGAAGATAAACGACTTCAACTGCATAACAAGAAAATAATACCCAGTGAACAAAATCACATAAGACGCTTTTGCAATAGCGAACTTTACGTGCTCGGGATATGGGGAATAAGAAGCCAACAAAGGAACAAGCCCTCCCTCATGCCCAAACATAATAATTAGAAGGCAAAATATTGAAAAGGCAAGGTAATAGATGAAAACTCGAATAAATACGAAATAATTATGCTTTAGATATGAAAGACCACTGTCAGGATGGGTAATCTCCGACATTCTTAGGGAAAGACTAGGCTGAGTAACCGTTGCAAATATAGTAAATCCTGCGAGCAAAAACCCAAGGGTACTAAGAGCAACCGCCAAGCCCGTCTTCGAGAGCTCTCGAACTAGCTCAATTGTTTCTTCTACTGGTTGAGTTGTAAACCAAGAATTGGCCAGCAGTAGCACAAATACAAGTGTCGTAGTAATTGCGTTGAACCGACTAAAAGGGATTCTTTTCGATGCAATATAAATATCCCAAAGCCTCTTCTCTTTTGTTAGGTCTTTGGGATCAAAACTCGGGGTGCTCATTTAAAAAACCTCTGCGCGAGAGATTTTACTATCACTTTTGCTTTTTGCGATGATTCTGGAATTTTTACAAGCCCACTTTCTACCAACCCCACGAAAGACTCATAAAGATCGTTTGCAGCATTGGCAGGCCTTGAGCTTAAATCCTTAAGTGGTTTTCTGAGCTGAAAGTTTTCATTATTTCCTCTTAAAATATCTCCCTCGTAATCAATTCCAGACAACTTAACATTCTGGTTGCCCTGTTCAGTTGCTTCTGCTATTTCGCTAATCGCCTCATCTTTATCGAGGCCTTTAGAATTATTATGTTTAACTAGAGTTTTCGTACTCCCTATTGCATCCTTCCTTTTCTGCATTGCCTCAAAAAATGGGTCATTATCGTTTTCATCATTTCTGTCGGATAGCGATATCTCAATAGTTTTTAAGATGTTATATTTTCGTACAAACTCCTCAATACTGTCTTCAGATGTAAGAGGAATCAATTCAAGCGTTGGTCTTGGCGTTGTTTCATGCAAATCTTTCTTGGTGACTCGAACGGCATTCGGGTCTTCTTCTCGCGCGGCGCTTAAACGCTCATACTCGGCGTCAATGTATTCCTTATGCTTGTCGCGAAGAAAACTCAGAAGAGTAGATCTGAATGACTCTTTTGAAGGTGCATCTCTTGTTTCCTTTACATATATAAGACGATGATTATTCAGAATAATTAGGAATATTGCCGAGGGAGAAGACCGCATTGAATCAGAATCTTTAACTAGCCCCTTTCCTTCTTCAAATATTTGCTCACGCTCTAAAGTTGTATCTTTAATGAATCGGCCCGCTATGCCAACCACACTTTCCGAAACGTCATCATTTAGAAGTACCGGGCTCACTTCGTGGAAAAATAGCTTGTTTTGCTATAGCTCCTTACTAGCTTTTCTTTAAAAAAGCACGGCAAAACAATTTCATCTGCCATATCGAGCAGTACTTTATCGCGTCCAAATCGGCATATGAGATTGCCCATTTCCATGTTTAACGATTTATCTGACATCCTTCGAAACTCCTTCATACATTAAAACCTAACGCTGCCAACACGCGCAGCTTTGGAGTGGATGCGAAGCCGCAATGGAGAAGCTGTCGCCGTGATTGGCATTGTTCTGTGGATTCACTACGAGACCTTTCCGCGTTCGTGCTTGATGCGATTAAGGTGTTTGTTCGCGTCGTTCAAGGCCGTGGCAGTCATCTGGCGACGGACGTAATCGGTCCATAGTTCGATACCGCGCTCGCTGTGGTATAGAACAATATTGTGCGTGCACGCTAGCATGCTCCCGACTTGCTCATACAAATCGTGGCACTCGTATGGTGGTTCCTGGCTGCTGGCGTGAGCATCGTATGCATCAGAAATCTGTTGGCGAGCGGATTTGGTTTCTGACAGGAAATTTGACTCGATACTCGCACCCGACTGCCATTTTTGAAGGGCTTTCCCGATATCTGCCAAACTCTCAATTATAAGCCCAACAATTGGATCTACTAGGTCCAAATAGTGCTCCTTGTCGAAATCACCCTTGCCATTATCGCTGAGTCCGGCCAAGGGGCTTTGCTTCCAATCCACAATGGTGCCATCACCAACATCTTCCCCGACCAGAGGAATCGGCGCGTACTCACCATCAAGACTTGGGTCAATCCAGAGGCTTCGGCACGTGTAGTTGGCTTTTTTTTCGTCAGCAGCGCTAGCATAAATGAAAGCCCAAACGACATGCGCGTCGGCTTCGCCCCACCTACCTTTTACCACGGCGTTCCTGGAGTATCGGCGCTTTGCAGTCTTAGCCGTCATGTCCCTGATAACCGCCGCCAGTTCCGGTTTGGTCATGGGACGGTTAAGGACAACTTTGATTGAGTAACGCTTGGCCATACCATGGCTGACATCCTCAGTCGAAACGAGCGTGTAGTCGCTGGACGCGACGCGCGGCGTCACAAGGTCCTTCAGCGCCTCTCGGGTATCCTTACCAAGTTTTCGCACCTGGGGAACGGCTAGCTTGTAGCCCTTCCCTGTCGATTCGATGGTGTCCTTAGCAACCCGCTCCCAATATACAACTTCGTTCTCAGGATCACAGAGGCATACGATGACGGGAAGTGTATGCCCTAGCCAGTAGTCGACATGTTGCGCATCCGGGCGGTAGATGTAGCAGCCATCCTTCGTTTCACCAAGATAGCTACTGCCAGACTTGATCTGTATCGCAACCAACTGCCCGGTGGCTATCTCATCGTCAATCAATTCGGCAATCGCATCGATCCCGTAGTCACTGCTAGGCTGCTCTCGTACGGCAAAACCCGCAGCCTCACCACGTACTGTGACCCAGCCAAGTCCTTGACGCTCTATACGATCAGATCCTTGTGCTCTCAGGTTTGAGCCCTCCCTAGTTGGATAGCAAAGACTGCCGAATTGTTAAATGGTTGGTCATGCATATGCATCCACAGAACGCGAAGCGCACCGGTGGCCTTTTTGGAGCAACGCGGAGAAAAGGCCATCTGCGTGGCGTGACTTGTTATGTTTAGCGTTCTCTGACAATCTGCTGCCTGTTATTGATGGCAAATTTGAGGTTTTTGAACCTATCTTTTTCAGAATTACTTACATGCCCCAAAACTATGTACGACTGACCAGAACTTAACTCTAAGTCTTTAAGGTCTTGATGTAAGTTAACCCATGGGATGTAAGAACTTTGCTCCTCAGTTTCCGCATAGCACTGAATTGAAACTGGATATTGTTCGACTTTGGAGCTTTTGACTTGCTTTGCCGTTACTCGAATTGCAATAGGATGTTCGATTCGACTACGAGATAAGCGATTGTATAGGACATGGTATCTTTCATCGTCATAAAAGAAATCTTTCCACATTACCTGCCTATCTTTGTACTGAATCTTGACCAATGACTCGAAATCTTCCACATCACTCCTATCTTGGATCAGGCTACGCAATCTGGATATTCCAGCAGCAGATTTACAATAAGAGGCAAGTCTTTTCTTGGTTTCGACATATTCTTTCCCTAAAGATGAGCCCTCCGGTTCAGTCGCCATCTTATCCGATAATTTATTTAGCTGTGTTCTAGATTGTTCGAGAAGGTTTAGCCTAAATGTAAAGGAACCATCTTGCGTATCTTCAAAGATATCAGGCACATTCTCTACATCTCTGGAATCACCAACAAATACCTTTACTGCACCTGAAATTGAATTCTTACATTCTGCTGCATGACAGCAATCTTTAGCCAATTTTAAATATGGTGAAACGGTGGTATTAGTTGCTAGCCGGGTATAGCCGGAATTATATTCAACACGAGTTCTACAACGCGGATCTTCACAGAACAAACTCCCATTATCAGCTTTGGATAGCTCTTGAATATTTCTTACCGTAGCTGTCTCAAGTTCACGTTTATATGCGCAAACCATTTTTATACCTTTAGCCATATACACTTTCCATTGACAGATCTTGTTTATATATGGGAGCTGAAACCAACTCTTTCAAGACTTTGCTGCATATAAAGCAAACATAACGTTTGGTTAAAGGGCGGGCTTTAACCCGTCCCAGTGAGCGCAGCGAACGGTTTGAACCATTTGTTATGCGCGCTTATTGTGCGGATTGCAATGTCGCTATATTTGCACGCAGGTCTCTAGCAAAGCTTTCTATAGACGTTAATGCATCAAGCACAAAGGGAAGGGTGATTTCTATATGGTTCCCATCTTTGCCCTTTCCATTTCGGTGGACAATGTCGTGCCGAATTATGGTTACGCGACACACATCTTTAATTGAAATATCTATTTTTCTACCGATTATGCCGCTTAGTATTTTTATGACTTTCGGGATATCATGGTACAAACTGTCCGATAATTTTCCTATGACAAACTTCTTTATTCCGTCCTTCTCAATCGAGATTTCGCTCAGCTTGAATGAAGTATCGCAGAATGGTTTGACATTTTTAATTGTATTTGCCAAGTGTGAATCGTTAGATATTATTAGTGACTTAACAATGTCCTCTAGGTATACCTCTAGGATCGTTACAGCGTGAGCTAGCACCATTTTTAAGTATGTATGATTAGCTGACATTGCGCTATTTGTTGTCAGCATGGATCTAAGCTCTGATAGATCTTTTGTGAAAATAATGTCGGCATCTTTTAATGTGAGAAATATGTAGTAGTCATATTCATCTTGCCAGTAAGCTTCTTCCTCTAGACGTTGCTGCTCCTCGCAATGTTCTTCAAACGCCTTTACTGCTTCGTTCCATATTTCAGACCCTTCCTCACCGGCGTCCTCGCCGTAATTTTCTTCAATCCATTCATACATCGGCTCATTTTCTTCCCGCCTCATCCACTCTTCTTTAGCTCTTCCCATGATTTAACCTCAGGCTGGAATTCATGCTTTATTCGCATAACGCCGCCAGCACGCGCGGCTTTGTAGTGAAGGCGAAGCCGCAACGGAAAAACCGTCGCTGTGACTGGTCTTGTTAGCAATTTATGGGTAAAACACTTCGTCCAGAGCTTGAACGAACGATGTCACCCAGTCAATTGCATTCTCAGCGTCTGCCCGAGTAATATCCCTTTGTGATATCTCTTTTGCGCTGGTTTTTAAGATCAGGTCTGACTCATGGACAATCTGGTTTCTTCGTTTAGCAATTTTCGTAAGTTCATCTTGCACATCACCCGGGCTAGGGTTGTTTGGCATTTCTGCCGATACTTTACGCCAAAAGTCAGTAATACCTAAAAGTTTCGCTCCTTTCTCAATATCACTTTTCTTCTGAAATGTGAAGTCGATATGGATGACATTCTGAATCTCCTTCTTTATGAGTGTTCCCGGCCTCGATTTGGGGTTAGACTTCAGTTTCTCTAACGCCTTTTTGGTTGCCAACACAGGAAGGCGAACTTTCTTTAGTTCTTTTGGTACGTCTTTTTCTGCTTGAGAAAGTAACGTCCAACTCCTATCTACTATCACATCATGCATATAACGATCGAGTGCGGATATTGAACAAACCAGAGAAGATCTTAATAGCTCTGATGCGTATTCATGTGAAAAGTGTTCTCGACTAATACCAACAGACTCACGAAGAATCAGAAGACTTTTTTTATCTTTGCCATCAATTCGAACAATATTTTCGCGTTGAGGCCGTCGCATAAATGTCTTAAAAGATGATAGCCAATCACTTCTGCCATTTCTTTGCCTACTATTATGGACAATGTCATAAAGCGTCAGGAAATGCTTAGACCTCTTCAAAGCGAAATCGAATGTATCTTTAGGTGAGATTGGACTTTGCTTCCTTATTGATTGCTAACGTTGCCAACACCGGCGGAGCGAAGCGACGTCCCAGCCCGAAGGGCTGTAGTGGTTGGCCTTGTTACGAGTTTTACTCATACAGCTTATCACCTGGCGGAAGCACCAATGGAACACTGAACTTTACTTTTGATACGGCGACGTTCTCGACTGCTGCGTCGTTTTTCTTCCCTAGGCTGATACTTCCGAGAAACACGCCAATGCCCTCTGATGATCCCCTGTTGTCCGTCGAAGTTAGCCCCACGTCAAATACGACTTCCTGAGGCATAGCGTGCTGGTAGTTATTCCATGATCCGTCTTTTTGGAAATACATAGAGGTGGGATTGACGATACCACCCCGTTCTTTAATGGTTTCTTGGGCTAGAGAGGCGCCCTCAACGATCTGTTCGAGGGTAGCCTTCACAAAATCTTTCAATTCCATCGTCGAACTTCCTATGGTCTTATTCGTAACAGGTATTGGATAGCACGCTCGTTCATTATCTTGAACGAGCCGGCGCGTTAACAATCTTATCTAGCCTACCGCGTTTCCCCTAACCCATTGATATCTCATGAGGCTAAAAATAATTAGGCGATGTATGCAGAATTCGCGCGCTTGCGCGTTTTGCCGGGACCAATAATGCTGTATATAAACCCAGCAACAGGAAATGCAAGGAGCAGCTTATGGACGCGCACAGCCGACCTCCAAAGCTCATGGATCGCGTGAAGGCCACCATGAAGGTGAGACGCTACAGCCCTCGCACCGTAAAAACCTACTGCTACTGGATACGCTACTTCATTCGTTTCAATGGCGTGCGTCATCCCGCTAGCATGGGTGGCCCCGAGGTCAGGGCTTTCTTGGAGCACCTTGCGGTGCAGCGCTATGTGGCAGCGGCCACACAGAACCAAGCCCTGAATGCCATCGTGTTCCTCTATCGCCATGTGCTCGATCAGCCTCTCGGCGATATTGGTGATTTCGCGCACGCCAAGCGACCGCGCCGGCTGCCGGTGGTGCTATCCCATGAGGAAGTGATGGGTGTGCTGGGTAAGGAGTTCGCCGGAGTTCGCAGCCCGCTGGGTTGAGTGGTTGATGACTGAGTCCAGGCACGCTACCGCCCCTACCCGGCAGCATGGATGATGGCAGTGTCATCCCTGATGCGGCAGCCCTTGCGTACGTCTTGGTGAAACGGCCATCTTCAGTGGCCTTTGCCTTACCGTAAACAAACGCTATGCGCTGAGCAACGCCAACAAAGTCAAAAGCATCAGGGGGAAAGAGGGATTGCTACGCGGGGCTCTGCTCTTGCCCTGCGGCGCCCAGCATGCTGTCTAGCTCGTTCTCGTCGACGCCGAGCATCTGCAGGATATTGCGCTGGGCGGCGTTGAGGAGGTTCTGACGCTCCTGCTCGCCGGGCAGGCTCTTGGCGATGGCCACGGCGCCCACCAGGGAGGCAAGAATAACGCGGGCCTTGTCGGCAACGACCTCGCGGTCAGGCTCGAAGGGGAGTTTCTTGAGGCGGCTCAAGGCGATGAGGCGGGTTTCCAGCATCTTCTTCATGCGCAGGTAGGAGGCTTCGAACAGCGTGCGCACCTCGGCATTCTCGTTGCCGATCTCGTTGAACAGTACCGTCTCGGGACCCGGCTTGCACTTGCGCTCGAGCTCCTGGAGGTTCCAGCAGTTGGCGACCAGTTCCGTCAGGTGCTTCACCGAGAGCGGTCCCTTGACCAGCCGAGCCGCGCGGCTGCTCTCCAGGGTTTCACGTACCGAGGCGTGGTAGAGCGCTTCCTTCGAGGAGAAGTGCGCGTAGAAGGCGCCGTGGGTCATCTTGGCCAGCTTCATGATCTGGCCGATGGAGGCCTTCTCGAACCCCTTGCGGCTGAACAGCTCGATGGCCGACTTGAGGATGCGCTCCCGCGATTTGGCCTTGTGGTTCGTCGAGTAGGGCATGGCGACCTCGCACTCCCACGTTGAATATTATCTTGATCATATCAAGCCCGGTGCTAGCGTGGCACAACCCCAAGCTGTTCAGGAATTTACCATGCAATCACCACTCGTCATCACCGGCATGGGCATGATCAGCCCGCTTGGTTACGGCGTCAAGGCAAGCTGGGAGCGGCTGCTCGCCGGCCGCTCAGGCATCTCCTCGATCAACCGCTTCGATACCGGCGAGCTGCCGATCAAGGTGGCGGGCTCGGTTCCCGGCATCGCAGAAGACCCGGAAGCCGGCCTCGACCCGGACCAGGTGCTGGATGCCAAGGAGCGTCGCAAGCTGGAGCTGTTCAGCCTCTACGCCATGGGCGCCGCCGAAGAGGCGCTGACCCAGGCCAACTGGTTCCCCGAAAGCGATGCGGACCGGCTGTCGACGGCCACTATCATAGGCTCTGGCATCGGTGGCTTCCCCACCATCACCCAGGCCCAGAACACCCTCTCGTCGCGCGGCCACCGCCGGCTCTCCCCGTTCACCGTGCCGGCCTTCCTGGCCAACCTGGCAGCGGGCAATGTGTCGATTCGCTATGGCTTGCGTGGGCCGCTGGGCTGCCCGGTAACGGCCTGTGCCGCGGGCGTGCAGGCCATCGGCGACGGCATGCGCATGATCCGCAGCGGTGAGGCCGAGGTGGCGCTGGTGGGCGGCGCCGAAGCCTGTATCGACCCGCTCTCGCTGGCCAGCTTCCATGCCATGAAGGCGCTCTCCACCGAGCAGGACGACCCCACCAGGGCGTCACGCCCCTTTGACCAGGCCCGCAACGGCTTCGTGATGGGGGAAGGCGCTGGGCTGCTGGTGATCGAAACGCTGGCCCACGCAGAAGCGCGCGGGGCAACGCCGCTGGCGATTCTCAGCGGCTACGGCACCAGTGCGGATGCCCACCATATCACCGCCGGCCCAGAAGACGGTGCGGGTGCCGCGGCGGCCATTCGCGCCGCCCTGAGAATGGCGGGCCTATCGCCCGAGGCGATCGACCACATCAATGCCCACGCCACCTCGACGCCGGTGGGTGACCGAGCCGAGATCGCGTCGCTGCGCAACGCCTTTGGCGACGCCCTCGCCGGCATCCCGATCTCCGCGACCAAGTCGGCCACCGGCCATCTGCTGGGGGCCGCCGGCGGGGTGGAGAGCATCTTCTCCGCCCTTTCGGTCATGCACGACCGCCTGCCCCCGACACTGAACCTGGAAAACCCAGACGAGGATCTCAGCGACCTGAATTTCGTCTCGGGCTCGGCACGTCAACATGCGACCCAGCACGTGCTGTGCAACGGCTTTGGCTTCGGCGGGGTGAATGCGGCGCTGATCGTCAGCAAGGTGTAGCGATGGTGTCGCGTGATTGGCTGATGCCATAAACGGCAACACCCCGGGCCGGTGAGCTGGCTCGGGGTGTTGGATTGTCATGCTACGTCTCAGTGACAGTGCACTCTGCCGACACTGTTATCCATGTGGCAGCACTGCCCTGGTGGGGAGCTTTTCCGGCAGCCTCCCCCATGCGCAAGAACGCTGCTGCTGAAGACCAACAGCGCCAACGCGACGATGATCACCCGCATGTTTTTCCCCTCATTTAATTATTGTCGGAAGTACTGCAGAGCCAGATTGCCCCAAACCTGGGCCTGCCACCACGCTTTATTTCGCTACGCGCTGTATGGCAGCCAACCGGCTACGCCCACCAGGGCTCCAGCGTCAGCGAACTGCCGTTAACGACGCGTGTCCAGGTTGTCGATGAGCACATATATATATATGCAAGCCGCTAGGGTTACTGATTAACTGGTCGGGCACGGTTACTTCCTGAGCCGCACCAAGGAGACGCACAAGCCCCATGCCAATACTGATCGATGTCAGCACAGCGCAGGAGGCCGCCCGCTGGCGGCCCATCAACGACGATGTGATGGGCGGTGCTTCATCGGGTGCCATGCACGCGGCGCAAGGCGTCGGCGTCTTCGCCGGCGAGCTGTCGCTGACCAACGGGGGTGGCTTCGCATCCATACGGCGCGAGCGCCAGCCGATGCAGCTATCAGGCTATTCGGGCTTGACCGTTGAGGTCCGCGGCGATGGGCGCCAGTACCAGCTGCGCCTCTACAGTCAGCAGCTAGGCGACGGCGCTGCGTATCGTGCCCTGTTCCAGCCCCCTGCGGGAGAGTGGCAGCATGTCGCCCTGCCCTGGCACGCCTTCGAGGCGATTCGCCGTGGCCGCCTGCTGGAAGATGCCCCAGCGCTTGCGCCGGACGACATCCAGCAGCTCGGCCTGTTGATTGCCGACCGCCGCGATGGCGCCTTTCAGCTGGAGATCGCCGGTATAGAACCCCTGCAGGCCCGCTAACGCGCTATGCTGCCCATACACAAGATGAGCTAACGTCGCCTTGCTGGCGTGGGCGCAATCAGGAGAAGCTGGCGGCATGAGCGTTTCCAAGCCATCTACAGCTGGGGCGAAACTCACCTTGAGACGCCCCCATCGGCTCGCCCTGGCGACGGTGCCCCCGCGCGCCTTCGCCTTCTGCCACACTTTCGGGCTCACGGTGTGGATCGCCCTGGCCGAGGGCAGCGGCTGGCGGCTGATATTGCCTGGCCTGCTGCTGCTGATATGGCCGGCAGTGGCCTATGTGCATGCCGTGCTGGCCCGCAATTCCAAGCGCGCCGAGTTCAGGAACCTCTATTTCGACAGCCTGCTGTTCGGCATCTGGTGCGGCGTGCTCGACTATTACCTCTGGGCCACGCTGTTCATTGGCCTTGCCTGCTTCATGAACAACATGGTGGTGGGTGGCCTGCGCCGAATGGCCATCTCGGTCGCGCTGTTCGCCGGCGGGGCCCTGGGCTGGGGCGTATTGTCGGGGTTCGAGTTTCGCCCCTACGTCAGCATGGAGCTGGACGTCTACCAGGTAAGCGGTGCGGTGATTTACCTGCTCGCGCTGGCTTACGTCATGAACGGGCAGAATCGCAAGATCGGCCGCAGCATTACCGAGATCCAGTACCAGAATCGGGTCTTTCACGCCCTCCTCGACCTCGGCGTGGTGGCCAACCGCGCGCCGAACATCAATACCCTGCTCGATGACTCCTTGAAGCATCTGCATGCCGACTTCCCGGAGTACGGCTTTGCGGTGTTCCTTCAGGAGCGGCAGCGCCCCGAGGTGACGCGCTACGCAGCCGAGGCCGGCCTGCGCCTGAGCCTCGATGGCGAGCGTCGCCTGGGCACCAGGCTGGCAAGGCTGCATGAGCAGGATGGCGGTACCATCAAGCTCAATGAGTGCCCCGATGGCGAGCAGCTCTATGCTACCTCCATGGCAGGACGGCTCAGCCTGTACGAGGGTTGGCTGGTGGTGCGTGCCCCGACGCTGGACGCGGCCCTGGAGCGCGTGCTGACGCTGTTCGTCGACCAGTTGGCCGCGGCGACCGAGAACAAGCTGCTGCACCTTGCGCTACAGCGTGCGGCGGAGCGCGACGGGCTTACCGGGCTATACAACCGCGGCTTCTTCGAGTCGGCGCTTCAGCAGAGCATCCAGGGCAAGATGCAGCAGCCAGGGCTCGATTTTTCCTTGCTGATGATGGATGTCGACGGGCTCAAGGAGGTCAACGACCAGTATGGCCACCTGGTTGGCGACCAGCTCATCACCACCGTCGCCGAGCGCCTTCAGATGCAGTGCCGGGAGGGCGATATCCTGGCCCGCTACGGCGGTGACGAATTCGTGATCCTGTTCCCGTCCGCCGACCTGTCGGCGCCGGCACGCGTCGGAGATTTGATCCGCAGGCACATGGAAGGCCAGCACTGCATCCTCGCCACCGCCGAGGGTGAAGGCGTCGAGGTGTCGCTTCGCTTGAGCCTGGGCTGCGCCAGCTCCAGCGAGGTGCCCGCTCAAGCGGTGCTTACCCTCGCCGACAACCGCATGTATGACGACAAGACCCAGCGCCGCAAGAGCAGCGTACTCAACTGAGCCGAGCCAGGCCTTCAATCCGCCGCGGCGTAAAATGCCAGCTGATCGGCGTGGGCCTTGACGAAGGCCGGGCGAGCCATGGCCCGCGAGATATACTCTCGGCAGGTGGGAGACTGCGCAAGCCCGTCGAATCGATCAACGAGGCGCAGCACGTCTGCCATGGCGATATCGGCGATGGAGAACGTCCCAGCCAGCCATTCGCGCTGGGCCAGGATCGACTCGAGATGCTGCAGCCGGGAGGCAAGGAAATTGTCCAGCGTCTGCTTGCCTGGCGTAACGTGGGTATCGCCAGCGAAGTGGAACAGCGACCAGGGCAGGCTCGCCATCTCGACGGAGTTGAGCGCGGCGAACAGCCACTCGATGACCTCGAGACGACGATGCGGGTCAGCAGGCATCAGAACCTCGCTGCGCTCGCCCAGATACAGCAGGATCGCGCCGCTCTCGAAGATCGATATATCGCCATCGGTCAGCCACGGCACCTGGCCGAAGGGCTGGTGGGAAAAATGCCCGGCATCCCGGGAGTGAAACGGCACCCCCTCGACCCGATAGGGCAACCCGGCTTCCTCCAGCGCCCAGCACAGCCTGAGGTCGCGCACATAGCCGCGCGGCGTCTCGGGAACCCAATCGAAGGTGGTGACAATCAGTTCGCCCATGTTAGCGCCTCCTGTTGAAACGGTATAACACACGAGCTGTTGTCGAAGGGTGCCTAACGTTTTCGACACCCACAGAGAAACGCCCCCGAGCCAGGCGACCGGCTCGGGGGCGTTTGGTATTGGTACGAGAGTATGGCGGGTGCCGCGGCTTACAGGCCCGCCTTGGCGGCGCGGTGGGCATGCAGCTTCTTGTAGCTCTCGATCAGCCGCTGGTGCTTCTCCAGGCCGTCCAGCTGCATGCTGGTGGGCGTCAGGCCGTGGAAGCGCACCTCGCCCTGCACCGAGCCGACCACCGCGGCCATGGTGTCCTCGCCGAACATGCGGTTGAAGTTGTAGAGGTAGTCGCCCAGTTCCTGCTCGTCGTTTAGCACGATTTCGAGTACCGCCTGCACCGCCTGGTAGAAGAGCCCGCGGGCGACGCTATTGTCGTTGTACTGCAGGAACATCTGCACCCGCTCCAGCGCCTCCTCGTGCTGGCCCAGCGCCAGGTGGATCAGCAGCTTGAGCTCGAGGATGGTCAGTTGGCCCCACACCGTGTTCTCGTCGAACTCGATACCGATCAGGGTGATGATATCCATGTGCTCGTCGAGCTGGGTCTCCTCGAGGCGCTCGAGCAGCGCGGCCAGCTGGTCGTCATCCAGGCGGTGGAGGTTGAGGATGTCCTCGCGGAACAGCAGCGCCATGTTGGTGTTGTCCCACACCAGGTCTTCCACCGGGTAGACCTCGGAGTAGCCCGGCACCAGGATGCGGCACACCGGCGCGCCGAGGTCGTCGAACACGGCCATGTAGGCTTCGTGGCCCAGCGCCTCGAGGATGCCGAACAGCGTCGCGGCTTCCTCGGCGGTGCTGTTGGAACCGCTACCGGAAAAGTCCCACTCGACGAAATCGACGTCGCTGTTGCTGCTGAAGAAGCGCCAGGAGATCAGCCCCGAGGAGTCGATGAAGTGCTCGACGAAGTTGTTCGGCTCGGACACCGCCAGCGAGTTGAAGGTAGGCGGCATGAAGTCGTTGAGCCCCTCGAAGCTGCGGCCCTGCAGCAGCTCGGTGAGGCTGCGCTCCAGCGCCACCTCGAAGCTTGGGTGGGCGCCAAAGGAGGCGAACACGCCGCCGGTGCGCGGGTTCATCAGGGTCACGCACATCACCGGGTACTGGCCGCCCAGCGAGGCATCCTTGACCAGCACCGGGAAGCCCTGGGCCTCCAGCGCCTGAATGCCCTCGAGGATCGCCGGGTACTGCTCGAGCACCGCCTGGGGTACGTCGGGCAGCACCATTTCCTGCTCGATGATCTCGCGCTTCACCGCCCGCTCGAAGATCTCCGAGAGGCACTGCACCTGGGCCTCGGCCAGGGTGTTGCCGGCGCTCATGCCGTTGCTGAGGTAGAGGTTCTCGATCAGGTTGGACGGGAAGTAGACCGTCTCGCCGTCGGACTGGCGCACGAAGGGCAGCGACACGATACCCCGCGCCGTCTTGCCGGAGTTGGTGTCGATCAGGTTCGAGCCGCGCAGTTCACCGTCCGGATCGAAGATCGCCCGGCAGTGGTCGTCGAGGATGCCGTCGGGCAGTTCGTCATTGGGCCCGGGCTGGAACCACTCCTCGTTGGGGTAGTGGACGAAGGCGCTGTTCGCGACCTCCTCGCCGAAGAACTGGTCGTTGTAGAAGAAGTTGCAGCTCAGGCGCTCGATGAACTCGCCCAGCGCCGAGCACAGCGCGCTCTCCTTGGTCGCCCCCTTGCCGTTGGTGAAGCACATCGGCGAGGCGGCGTCGCGAATGTGCAGCGACCACACGTGGGGCACGATATTGCGCCACGAGGCGATCTCGATCTTCATTCCCAGGTCGGCGAGGATGCCGCTCATGTTGGCAATGGTCTGCTCCAGCGGCAGGTCCTTGCCCTCGATCCAGGTGCTGCCCTCGCCCTCCGGCGCGCCCATCAGCAGGGCCTGGGCGTCCTCGTCGATGTTCTCGACAGTCTCGATCTGGAACTCGGGGCCGGTCTGCACCACCTTCTTGACCGTGCAGCGGTCGATGGAGCGCAGGATGCCCTGGCGGTCCTTGTCGGAGATATCCTCCGGCAGTTCGACCTGGATCTTGAAGATCTGGTTGTAGCGGTTCTCCGGGTCGACGATGTTGTTCTGCGACAGGCGGATGTTCTCGGTGGGGATCCCCCGGGTGTTGCAGTACACCTTGACGAAGTACGCCGCGCACATCGCCGAGGAGGCCAGGAAGTAGTCGAACGGCCCCGGCGCCGAGCCGTCGCCCTTGTAGCGAATCGGCTGGTCGGAGATGACCGTGAAGTCGTCGAACTTGGCCTCCAGGCGGAGGTTGTCGAGATAGTTGACCTTGATTTCCATGGACGGGCACCGGACGTGGGGAGCTTCGGCGAAGCGAGGGCAGAAAACCTGCCATTATCCAGTTTTTCGCCGCCCCCGGCTAGGCGTCGTCATCCCGCGGGCCAACCCAGAACAGCGGGTTGTACGCCACCTCCCACAGGTAGCCGTCCGGGTCGGCGAAATATCCCGAGTAGCCGCCCCAGAACACCTTCTGCGCCGGCTTCACCAAAGTGGCGCCGGCGGCAACGGCCTGCGCCATCACCGCGTCGACGGCGGCCTCGGATTCGACGTTGTGGGCAAGCGCAACCCCGGCAAAGCCGGTACCCTCGGCGGACACTCCGGCATCCTCGGCCAATGCCTCACGGCCGTACAGCCCCAGCCAGCTGCCGTTGAGCGTGAAGAAGGCCACCTCCGGCGGCGACTCCATCCGCGGCAGGCCAAGGCCTTGCTCATAAAACCTCACCGACGTCGCCAGATCCCTGACGCCGAGGGTGATCATGCTGATTCTTGGATTCATGGCAAGTTACCTCGGGTCATAATCATGGTTCACCATCCAGAAGCTCTGTTCCCAGGTTCCCCTTAAGCACTAGAAGAACCTCGTCTGTGTGCTTATGATCATGCCATACAAAGCCCCCTCGAGCTTAACCACCTTAAACTGGTAATCGTTCATTTCGGCCACCACACGAGGCGTTCAGCGCTCTGTAAATTCACCTACTCCTCGTTCTTATTATGGCAACAGGCATATCACATGACTGCTTATCACTTGAAATGCACAGTCACGCTCAACATTATAACTTAGCAGGCCTTAACGACGACGTCTTTCGGTAGATAGAGGTTGGTTCGGTACGTCGAAAACTGCCATAACCGCTTCTGCAGCGCGTAGCGCCCCGGGGTCGGCCTGCATCTCGCGAGAGATGCGTTGGAGCCTGGCAGCCATCTGCGTGTCGTTTAGCAACGATAGGATCGCCTCGCGGAGGCTATCAGGCGACCAGGTCGTCCGGTCGAGATGCTGTCCCGTACCTGTCGCCTGAGCCCGCTGCGCATTATCGTGTCCATCCCAACAGTAGGGCATGACCAACGAGGGCACTCCGTGGAACAGGGCCTCGCAGAAGCTATTGTTGCCGCCGTGGTGGATGAACAGTGCGCTTTGTCTAACGACGGAAGGCTGCGGAAACCAGCTACCCAGATACACATTGTCAGGCACATGCTGATACGCCTCGAGGAACCCGCCGACATTGACCACAAAGCGTGCCGGTAGCGTGGCAAACGTATCGATCATCTTGCCAATCAGCTCGGTATCGATCGCTCCCAGGCTACCAAAGCTCATGTAGACGAGAGGCCCGTCGTCGGCTGGCAGCACAGGCGGATCAAAACGCGACTCTTCCCTGACACAGCCTTCCAGAAAGACGAAACGATCCGCAGGCAGAGGGCTCGCTCGCGAGTAACGCACGGCGCTTGGGGCCAGCAGCAAGTTGAGCCTGTCAGAATTCTCCAGGAAGGAGCCGGGGGGCAACGGGCGCAGACCACGTGACTGCCGAAACGCGTTATAGCGACGATGCGCCGACTCTGTCGCATTCAAGTAGGTTTGTTCGAATCGAGCCACTGACACGGCGTCTTGCGGTGCCAGCCCAGAAAGATAAGGAGGCACCAAGGGGTCTGGAATCTCGGTTTCAGCGCAGGATACGATCCGGACCCAAGGATACCCAGAACGCACGATGGCTGGGAACATGATGACATTGTCGAGCAATATAGCATCTGGGCGAATCTGGTCTAGCAGGCTTTCGACCCCCGCTTCGGCATCGATCGCCGTATCCACTATCGCGTCCCAGGTGGGTGCGACGTAGGTGGCTAACTGCTCTTCCGCGCTGAGGTTGAAGTGCGGAAGATGCCTATTGATAAAGGCCTGCCAGTAGTCTGCATTCCTATGTAGCTGAGCCTCGGATGGAGCAGGCAGGTGGTACTCCTTGAACCCGTACTCGGCAAACACACCGGTAAAACCGTGGTGGCACAGGAACACCGGCAAGGCCCCCATATGGCGTAACTGCTGTGCAATACCCACACAGTTAAGCGCAGCACCAAAACTCGCTTCGGGAAACAACGCGATGACGCGGGAATGACTCATTGATGCGCTCCTCGAATCAGCGGTGGTATGCCGCGATTGGCAGCTTGCGGGCGGCGAATTCGCGAGCGGCGCAGGTGCAGCACCATCTGGTCCGCTGCGAGCTCAAATTGATGGCGCTCGAGACTGTCGAGAATTTCAAGGTGTTCATCCAGTGACTGCCGCAACCTGAAATCGGGAATCGATATATCCTTCTGTGTCGCACGACGCAGCCGATGATGGGCCATAAGTGCTCCTCGGGCAAAGCGGTTGCCTGAACACTCGGCAATAAAACTGTGGAATTCAGTATCAAGCCGCAGGAAGCCAGAGCTGGTGATAAGCCCCTCTTGTGTTCCTGAATTCAAGTAATAAGCGCAGCACCTGCGGTGTTGAGGGCTCCTGAGTATTCACCCAAAAACACCTGTGCCGGTGTCCGGTAACCAA
>NZ_JARWAM010000021.1:0-33864 GCF_031451695.1 Franzmannia qiaohouensis | reverse complement strand
ACCAGCAGCGCGACAAGGCACAGCTGGCCAATATCCAGCGCGGTGGGTACGTCCTCAAGGACAGCCAGGGCACCCCGGAGCTGATCCTGATAGCCACCGGCTCCGAGGTCGGCCTGGCCATGGACGCCGCCGCCGAGCTGGAGGCCAAGGGCCGCGCGGTGCGGGTGGTGTCGATGCCCTCGACCAGCACCTTCGACGAGCAGGACGCCGACTACCGCGAGTCGGTGCTGCCGCGCAGCGTGACCCAGCGCATCGCCATCGAGGCCAGCCACTACGCCTACTGGTACAAGTACGTCGGCCTGGATGGCGACATCCTCGGCATGCAGACCTTCGGCGAGTCGGCCCCCGCCGGCGACCTGTTCCAGCACTTCGGCTTCACCGTCGACAACCTGGTCAGCAAGGCCGAGACCCTGCTGGGCTGATCGCGGGCAGCAACAGGCAGGACGAAAAGGGCACGACCTGGCGGTCGTGCCCTTTTATTTGCCTGGCGATCAACGCGGCCTAGGCCACTGTCACGCTCTTGTCCAGATAGACATCCTGGATGGCGTTGAGTAGCGCCACGCCCTCGGCCATCGGCTTCTGGAACGCCTTGCGCCCGGAGATCAGACCCATGCCGCCGGCACGCTTGTTGATCACCGCGGTGCGTACCGCCTCGCCGAGGTCGGAGTGCCCCTTGGAGCCGCCGCCGGAGTTGATCAGCCCGGCGCGGCCCATGAAGCAGTTGGCCACCTGGTAGCGGGCCAGGTCGATGGGATGCTCGCTGGTCAGCTCGTCGTAGACCTTGTCGTGGGTGTGACCGAAGCCCACGGCACGATAGCCGCCGTTGGTCTCGGGCAGCTTCTGCTTGACGATATCGGCCTTGAGGGTCGCCGCCAGGTGGTTGGCCTGGCTGGTGAGGTCGGCGGCGACATGGTAGTCGGTACCGTCGTGCTTGAAGGCCGGGTTGCGCAGATAAGCCCACAGCACCGTGACCATGCCCAGCTGGTGAGCGCGCTCGAAGGCCTCGCTGATCTCCATGATCTGGCGACGGCTCTCATGGGAACCGAAGTAGATGGTCGCGCCCACCGCCGCGCAGCCCATGTCGTGGGCCTGCTCGACCTCGGCGAACAGCGTCTGGTCGTAAATTGCCGGGTAGCTCAGGGTCTCGTTGTGGTTGAGCTTGAGCATCATCGGGATCTTGTGGGCGTAGCGCCGCGCCACCGAGGAGAGCACGCCCAGGGTCGAGGCCACGCCGTTGCAGCCGCCCTGGATGGCTAGCTCGACGATATTGGCCGGATCAAAATAGAGCGGATTGGGCGCGAAGGAGGCCCCCGCCGAGTGCTCGATGCCCTGATCCACCGGCAGCAGGCTGAGGTAGCCGGTGCCCGCCAGCCGGCCGTGGCCGTAGAAGGCCTGCAGGTTGCGCAGCACCGCCGGGCTACGGTCGCTGTCGGCCATCACGCGATCAATGAAATCGGGGCCGGGCAGGTGCAGGCTGTCGCGGCGCACGCCCTGGCAGGTGTGGCCAAGCAGGGAATCAGCATCTTGGCCTAGCAAGGCGGCAATATCCGTCATGGTGTCATCCTCTACATCCGTGAAGTGGGGTGGGTGAGATATGCGTGGCGCGAAGCAACCCCCTTAGCGTAGAGGAATTGCCGCCCCGATGCAGGGGCGGCACTCCCTGAGGCGGCCGCTCAGGCGGCCTTGACCTCGATGCGACGCACCCGGTGGTTGTCTTTCTTGGGCAGGGTAACGCTGAGTACGCCGTTATCAATGCGCGCGGAGATCGCCTCGCTCTCGACTTCATGGCTAAGCGTGAAGCGCCGCGCAAAGCGCTGACCGCTGACTTCGGCATGCAGCGCCGTTAGCCCCTCGGGCATGCTCAGCTGTATCTCGCCCTCCAGGCTGAGCACGTTGTTGTCGACCTCGAGGTGCAGCGAGTCGCGGGTCACCCCGGGCATATCGGCGATCAGCATAAGCGCATCGGCGTGTTCGAAGATATCCACCGCCGGTAGCAGCGCAGCCGGCTCGCGGTTCTCGTTGCGCTGGGCCTCAGGTTGGCTTTGCTGGGTTTGATGTACGACCTCGTTCATGATCTATCACCTCCTGTTGGCAATATCACGATTTAGGCTATGCGACCTGGACCTCGATTCGCCGTGGCTTCAGCTCCTCGCGCTTGGGCAGCACGACCTCGAACACCCCGTTGGCGTGGCGCGCCTCGGCGCGTTCGGCGTCCAGGCCATCGGGTAGCGCAATCGCGCGCACGAACTCGCCGCTGGCCCGCTCGCGCCGGAACACCGGCCGGGCCCTGCTCTGTTCATCGTTGCCGGCGACGGGCTCGCGACGACCGCGCAGGGTCAGAACATTGTCCTGGATATCGATGCTCAGGTCGTCGGGCGCCAGTCCCGCGGCGAATACGTAGACGTGTACCGCCTCGTCGCTGCGCGCCACGTTGATCATCGGAAAGCTGCCGCGGGGCACGGCGCGGATGTCGGCGGCGCGCCCGTCGGGAAACACCTCGTCGATCAGTTGGCGGAACCAGTCCAGGCGCTGGGCTGGCGCGGTATCGAAACGCTTGAGATCTCCGAACATATCGAACACCTCCTACGTGTGGCAGGTTGTGGAATGAGGCCCGTCTGTGACAAGGCCCCGATAATCTGCAAAATAGGAGCGCTCGAGCGGCTTTCAAGCCCCTGCCAACGATTTTTTACACGACCAAGGATGCTTATGACGGCACTGCGCGGGTTCCTGTGGCTGGTGGTATTTCTGCTGTGCGGTGAGGCGCTGGTCTGGGCGCTGGCGCTGCCGGTCTCCCCGGGGGTGGTCGGCTTGCTGCTGATGACCCTGTGGCTGGCCCTGCGCGGTCGGGTCGGCCCCGACATCCAGGCCGCCAGCCAGCCGCTGATCGCGGTGCTGGCGATGCTGATCATGCCCGGCGTGGTGGGGATCTTCTTCATTGCCGACGAATTCGCCGGCCAGTGGCTGGCGGTAGCCGCGGCGCTGCTGCTCGGCACCCTGGCCAGTGTCGCCACCACGCTGTGGTTGATGCTGCGCTTCATGCCGCCGGAGACAGCCGATGAATAGCGCCTGGGGCGGGCTGCGCGAACAGCTGCTGGCCACGCCGATGCTGGCCATCGGCCTGACCCTGGCGGCCTTCTTCGCCGGTGGCTGGCTGTTCGCCCGCCTCGGCAAGCCGAGCTGGTGCCCTGGCATCCTGTTCTCGGCCATGCTGCTGGCCGCCGCGCTGGTAGTGCTCGGCATCGACTACACCGACTACCGCGCCGGCGCCGGCTGGCTGATGCTGCTGCTCGGCCCGGCCACCGTGGCGCTGGGCGTGCCGCTCTACCAGCAGCTGCCGCGCATCCGCGCGGTATGGAAGCCGCTGCTGATCAGCCTGCCGCCGGCGGCGATGCTGGCAGCACTCTACGCCGTCGGTATCGCCTGGCTGCTGGGCGCCTCGCCGGAGGTGCTCGCCTCGCTGGCGCCCAAGTCAGTCACCGCGCCGATCGCCATCGGTATCACCGAGCAGCTCGGCGGGGTGATCCCACTGATGATGGGCGGCCTGTTGATCACCGGAGTGGTGACCACCGCCTGCGTCGGCCTGCTGGCCCCCCGCCTGCGACTGCGGGATCCGCGGGTGCTGGGCTTCGTGCTCGGCGTCAACGGCCATGTAATCGGCACCGTGCGCGCCTTCGAGCTCGGCCCCACCGCTGGCGCCTTTGCCTCGCTGGGCATGAGCCTCACCGGCATCTTCAGCGCGCTGTTCCTACCGCTGGCCTGGCGACTAGTGGGCCTGTAAGGGGCAAATGCGTTAGAATCGCGTCTTTCCCGACGTCAGCCACCGCCTGCGAGCTCCTTCATGGCCCATCGTATCGCCATCAATGGTTACGGCCGTATAGGCCAGTGCGTGCTGCGCGCGCTGCATGAGCGCCGCGATCTCGACGATCTCGAGGTGGTGGCGATCAACGAGCTCTCCGACCTCGACACCATCGCCTACCTGACCCGCTACGACACCACCCACGGGCGCTTCCCGGGGCGCGTGGCGCGACGCGGCGAGCGTCTGCTGATCGACGAACGCGAGATCCGCGTGATCTCCGCCGCCGAGCCGCAGCAGCTGCCGTGGCGCGAGCTCGGCATCGACCTGGTGCTTGAGTGCTCGGGCAGTTTCAGCGAACGCCATATGGCCGAACGCCACCTGGCCGCCGGCGCCGGGCGGCTGCTGTTCTCGCAGCCCGCCGAGAGCGATGTCGACGCCACCATCGTGTGCGGCATCAACGACCATACCCTGGCCGCCGAGCAGCGCATCGTCTCCGCCGCCTCGTGCACCACCAACTGCCTGATCCCGGTGCTTACCGTGCTCGACGAGGCGCTGGGCATCGCCCACGGCGTGACCACCACCATCCACTCGGCGATGAACGACCAGCCGGTGATCGACGCCTACCACCAGACCGACCTGCGCCTGACCCGCTCGGCGATGCAGTCGATCGTGCCAGTGGACACCGGCCTGGCACGCGGCATCAATCGCCTGATGCCGCACCTGGCGGGGCGCTTCGAGTGCCTGCACGTGCGCGTGCCGACCATCAACGTCTCAGCCATGGACCTGGCCATCAGCGTCAATCGCGACACCAGCGCCGCCGAGGTCAACGCCCTGCTGGCCGACGCCAGCCACGGCCGCCTGGCGGGGCTGCTGGGCTTCACCGAGGAGCCGATGGCCTCCATCGACTTCAACCACGATCCGCGCTCGGGTATCGTGGACGCCACCCAGACCCGCGTGGCCGGTGGCCGCCTGATCAAGCTGCTGTGCTGGTTCGATAACGAGTGGGGCTTTGCCAATCGCATGCTGGACGTCGCCGGCCGCCTGGCGCGCCTCGGCCCACCGCCGGCGTCGTCGACATGACGCCGTTCTCCTTCTGGCATCTCAACGCGAGGACTTTCCTGCGATGAACGTACGCAAGATGACCGACCTGACACTCGCCGGCCAGCGAGTGCTGATCCGCGAAGACTTGAACGTACCGGTTAAGCATGGCCGCGTGTCCAGCGACGCCCGCCTGCGCGCCGCCCTGCCGACCATCCAGGCCGCCGTCGAGGCCGGCGCCAAGGTCATGTTGATGAGCCACCTGGGGCGCCCCACCGAGGGCGAACCCGCCGAGGAGTTCTCGCTGGCGCCGGTGGCCGAGCGGCTCGGCGAGCTGCTCGGCCACCCGGTGCGCCTGGTCGATGACTACCTCGACGTCTCCCTCGACCTGCTCGACGGCGAGGTGGTGCTGCTCGAGAACGTGCGCTTCAACGTCGGCGAGAAGCAGGACGACGAGGCGCTGGCCAAGCAGTACGCCGCGCTGTGCGACATCTACGTGATGGACGCCTTCGGCACCGCGCACCGCGCCCAGGCCTCGACCCACGGCGTGGCACGCTTCGCGCCCACCGCCTGCGCCGGGCCGCTGCTGGCCGGCGAGCTCGACGCCCTGGAGAAGGCACTGGCCACGCCCCAGCGGCCGATGGCTGCCATCGTCGGCGGCTCCAAGGTCTCCACCAAGCTCGAGGTGCTCAATGCGCTGTCCGAGAAGTGCGACCAGCTGATCGTCGGCGGCGGTATCGCCAACACTTTCATCGCCGCGGCCGGCCACAACGTCGGCAAGTCGCTGTATGAAGCCGACCTCGTCGAGCAGGCCAAGGCGCTGATGGCCAAGGTCGAGATCCCGCTGCCCACCGATGTGGTCGTGGCCACCGAGTTCTCCGAGCGCGCCACCGCGGTGACCAAGCCGGTCGACCAGGTCAATGATGACGAGATGATCCTGGATATCGGCCCCGACACCGCTGGGCGCCTCGCCGGCCTGCTCAAGAACGCCGGCACCATCCTGTGGAACGGCCCGGTGGGCGTATTCGAGATCGACCAGTTCGGTCACGGCACTCAGGCGCTGTCCCAGGCGATCGCCGAGAGTAACGGTTTCTCCATCGCCGGCGGCGGCGACACCCTGGCGGCCATCGACAAGTACGCCATCGCCGACAGGGTCTCCTACATCTCCACCGGCGGCGGCGCCTTCCTAGAGTACGTCGAGGGCAAGACCCTGCCGGCAGTGGCGGCGCTGGAGGCCGCCTACGAGGCAGCCCGCTAGGCCGCACCCCACTTTACCCTACAGGCGGCGCGCCCCCTGGGCGCGCCGCCATCATCGATAACGTCGAGACACACTATGGCACTGATCAGCATGCGCCAGATGCTGGACCACGCCGCCGAGCGCGGTTACGGCATCCCGGCCTTCAACGTCAACAACCTCGAGCAGATGCGCGCCATCATGGAAGCCGCCGACCAGACCGATTCGCCGGTCATCGTGCAGGCCTCCGCCGGCGCCCGCAAATATGCCGGAGCACCCTTCCTGCGCCACCTGATCCTGGCCGCGGTGGAGGAGTTCCCGCATATTCCGGTGGTGATGCACCAGGACCACGGCACCAGCCCCGCGGTGTGCCAGCGCTCCATCCAGCTGGGCTTCTCCTCGGTGATGATGGACGGCTCGCTGGGTGAAGACGGCAAGACCCCGATGGACTACGCCTACAACGTCGACGTCACCCGTCGCACCGTCGAGATGGCCCACGCCTGCGGCGTCTCGGTGGAGGGCGAGCTGGGCTGCCTGGGCAGCCTGGAAACCGGCATGGCCGGCGAGGAAGACGGCATCGGCGCCGAGGGCAAGCTCGACATGGAGCAGCTGCTCACCGACCCGGAGGAGGCCGCCGCCTTCGTCAAGGCCACCCAGGTCGACGCCCTGGCCATCGCCATCGGCACCAGCCACGGCGCCTACAAGTTCACCCGGCCGCCCACCGGCGACACCCTCTCCATCCAGCGCATCAAGGAGATCCACGCGCGCATCCCCGACACCCATCTGGTGATGCACGGCTCCTCCTCAGTGCCCCAGGAGTGGCTCGCCATCATCAACGAGTATGGCGGCGAGATCCCCGAGACCTACGGCGTGCCGGTGGAAGAGATCGTCGAGGGCATCAAGCACGGCGTGCGCAAGGTCAACATCGACACCGACCTGCGCCTGGCCTCCACCGGCGCGGTGCGTCGCTTCCTGGCCCAGAATCCGTCCGAGTTCGACCCGCGCAAGTTCCTCAAGGAGACCGTCTCCGCCATGCGCGAGGTGTGCATTGCCCGCTACGAGGCCTTCGGCACCGCCGGCAACGCCAGCCGCATCAAGCCGATCAGCCTCGAGGCCATGGTCGGCCGCTACGACAGCGGCGAGCTGGCACCCAAGGTGAAGTAAAGCTGATAACCAGTTCATCCGAAAAATATCAGGCCATTATTGGCCTGATATTTTTTGAAAAACAACCTCCATGCCCACTATTACTCCGGAAGATTGTACTTCGTTATTTTGGTTATCTGCCTCTCCATGAATATCCCAAACCCCGAGCTCTTTGTACAAATAGCCGTAAATCAGGCACATTAAAAAGAAAATCTTTGGTCCAAATGGAAGCAATACGGGATTTGTTTTCTTAAGCAAATAGTTTACAGCCATCCCAAGCTGCCCAAAAGTCTTCTCCGGATCATTTACCGAATAAGTAATTAACTTTCTACCCTCCTCGTCTTTGAGCAAATTTTTATTATTGTCTTCTACCTGATCCAAGTATTCACCGATTGAAGATGTAGGCTTAAAAAGCCACTGCTCGCTGGGCTCAAAAAATTCTGCAGCCCCCTCTGCCTTATGCGGTTCATAACCTAGGCCAAGAATTAAGCTAATTGGCTTTGGTTCCGGTGTTGACCAACCAGAAAAAAGCTCATGCACGGGTTCAATACTTCTGTTAGCGTATACTTTTTCCCCTGGCTTTGAGAAGTGTGCTATCGCATAAATTATTCTCAGCCTCAACAATGAGAAACCAGCATTAAGGCATGCCAAGAAAAAATCTGCCATTATTTTTTTTGGCATTGAGGATATGTCGACATATATAGCAACCTCTGGTGAGGCATGTCTATCGAACAGCTTTACTATGTTCTCCATGTTTAAAGACTTACCAGAACCTAACGGAATTTCTCCAGCAAGAGGACTTCCCTCTAGATAAAATTTATTGAGCTCTTGGTTGTTAAATTCCTTCCAAGTTGATAGCGATCTGGCCTCACCAAGGTAAGAAACGAAAACACCCTTTTCTCTATTCTGAGAAATATCCCAATTAGACAAACTCACTAACTCCATGCTTCCTCCTAAAACAAATCTAATTGGGGCTTATCAGTTGGCTTGGCATTTTCCTCAAACCGATGTTCATATGTTTCTTCTTGATGATTTTTTAATTTTTTATCTGAAAAAACTCTAGACATAGTTACACTCCTTCCAGTTCTTAATGGAAGAAACCACTCTGGGGCAAGCCTGTAACAAATTCTCACCTTCCTTCCAACCAATCCCTGCCGACCAGAGACAAAAGCCGCAGCGCCGTTACTATCTAAATCAGTGATTACTAAGGCTCCCAAGTGGATACAGAGAAGGATAAGGTCGCCATACGTATCCGCTGCCTCTCGATCTACGACAAAAGATAATGCTGGGTCTGGCGAGAATTTATCCAAACATATTTTGGCATGCAGAAATTCCGAAAGCTTCTTCAAAAAACCTCGAAGGGTAAATTGAACCTTTTCGCCACCGACAGGGTAAACCTCCAACATTGAAGAAAAGCGAGACACAAATGAGTCAACCGCTTTTCGCTGCACGCCCTGCGAAGCTATTCCCCCCCCTTTCGTCTGCGCCTCAAAAGCAATACACTCTGCCAGATTTAGGGTCCACCTAGGGTTGCCTTCTGTCAATTCCAGAAGATTCGGATAGTGAAGATATGGCTGTAGCCCAATTTTTGATCTTTTCTTAGCTCCTTCCTTTATAGTCCATTTCTTTAATACATGGTTTCGCATATTGACAAGGGGAGTTATTTTTCTAACTAGCGTTCCCGATACAGTGTTATCTGAAGTATTAAGACCTTCGATCTGAATTTTTTTTGAAAAAAGGAAATCTTGAAAGGATTCGTCTTTTTCTTTTAGGCTTGAAAAGGCTCTTTTCCTGTCCTCTATAGTTGATTCTGGCTTTTCCTTTTCATCAGTTTTCCCGCTTTCTTCATCAGCGGAAAAACCAGACATACCTAGAGCCCTAACAATATCTTCAGCCTCTTTCACAAGCCCTTTATCAACTAGAGCCTTCCAAAAAAGCTGGCGAGTAAAAAATTTTGCATGGTCCTTTGTATTATGCCACAGAGGAACCGTAGTATAATCATTTCCCTGAGTAGGGTCCGTTTCATCATGAGATGACAGTATTTTCGATGCGGCCCCTGTAGGGCTCAGAGCATACTTGAAAAGAATATTCCCTGAAGTCGATCTTAAGGGCTGAAGCAACCTGTTCAGCAAGCCCGCAGGCACAATCTCAAGCTCATCAATGAGGACTGCCCAACGCTGCTCTGGAGTGAACACAACCTCACCAACAGTATCTATACAAGCTGTAATTATATCAATCCAGCTTAGTCCCAAATAAGGATAAGTGCTCTCCACTTCGTCATAATCATATCCCTGAGATAGCTTAAAGCATATTTTTGGCATCTCTGACTGTCGCACCCTCAGAGCATGCTTGAACGAAGAAAAAGATGGGGGTGCACTCTTAACTAAGAAAAAATTCGATATTCGATGCGCCAGTTCAGCTTCCGCGGCTCTATTTAGCTCCCCATCGCCGGCCAAGGATGACTTAACAAGCCGTGTTTGGATTGCTTTTTCTACTGCGTCTATAAAAGAAATACCCAAAAAGTTTACAAATGATGCTTCGTGCATCAAATCTCTTACATCATCATTTTTTATGTTTTTAGTAACCAATTCAAGTTGTTTAGCCCACCTTACATCTGCTGCAACAAAAATACCAATGACAGCCCCAGCATCTTCCTTCACACTTTGCAACTCCAACCAATTCTTCATCGCTTGGGGCTGCATCATTTTTAGATAAGTAGTTTTCCCGCTGCCTCTTGGCCCAACTAAGATACAGTTGTTAGCTCGCAACAGTTTCCCAAATTCAGGAGATGGAATAAAATCTCGGGCAACTTCAGAAGGGGTTTTATGCCGCGCATTATAAGCATCGTTGGCAGAAATTATATTATCCATCATTCACCACCCATAGCTCCGCCGGGAAAAAATCACCATTCCCCATATTCACTTCAACACCAACCAAATCAAGTTTATTAAGCAGCAAGGGGACTTCACTGGGGCTCAAATAATTCAAGGTTTCTGATTCTTCTGACACCTCCTCCCAGCGTAAAAAAGGCTGTTTACTATTTAAAATTATCGTTTTAACCGTATGAGCCAAAGACGCCATGCTTATATTACTTCCTTGTTGGAAACCGCATCCATCTGGTATGCCGTCTTTCGTCCTAACACATTTACTCCATTCGGTCCCATCCCAGTATAATGTTTCTATTCTTCCGCGCAGCCTATGCTCACCGACTTCGTCTTCTTTAGTCTGAAGCTCTAAAATGTAAAATTGATTCTTTGTTCTATTAGAAAGACCGCCTGTAATTAGTGCGCCAAAACTTCCCGCTCCCAATAACACAGGGGCGTAGTCACTCCCAGAGCATTTTTTCAAACGATGGTGATGCTTATGCCCGTGAATGATTAACCAGTCACTATTGACTTCCTCGATGGCCTGAATCAGGCCATCGCCATTAAACATGGGTGTTTTACCAAGCTCAACTCCAATTTCCTCATGCGCAACAGGGGGGTGATGAAGGACTATAACCTTATACTCATAACTTTTATTCGAAGAAATTTTTCCAATGTGGGCCATCAACTCTTTAAGTGTAACATCTCCAATTCTTCCTCTTTCATACTCATTTGGCATGGTGCTATTATGATAGTGACAAGAGTTTATCGTGACTACCACCCAGTTACTACCATAGACTGTTTCATAACCTCTTCCCCAATATACCCACCGCTTATCATCATTATCGAAAATAGCGGGGTAATTGCTCACATCAAGCAAGTGATCTAGCGTATCAATTGCCAACTCAGCATTTCCGGGAGTACGATGTTCATCACCAACACGCGACGAAACTTCATGATTCCCTGTAGCTGCAATTAGGTGCTCAGCGTTGAGCAAAGCTTTCAGCCTGAGCAACATATTCCAGCCATAACGGAAAGCAACTGCGCATGCTCTATCAGTAATATCACCTGGACAGATCAACAAATCCGCCCCCCGTTCATCTTGCCTTAAGAGCCTTAGCAGAGCTTCCATAGGATCGTTATTGGTGCCATCAAGGCAGACTTGTGGCACGGCACTGGTTCCACTCGCCACATAATGCAAGTCAGTTGCGATAGCAATCCTTAGCATCTCACCCCACCCTATATTTAACTAGTAATTCGAAATCAGCAATTCCTTAACATTCTTTCTTCCTCGCGCAAAACCAGAAACACTTCTTCCCACCTCAAAAGACTCAATATGCCACGAGGAAAAGCACTCCCTTATTTTAGGAGTATCTGCATAAGAGAGGAGTATTTTTACATCGCGCTGGGACGCTTCTTTCAAAACATCCTGAAGTCGATCTATGTCATTCTCTTTAAACGAACCAACTCCATACTCCCCCCTGTCCTTGCCACCACCAGCATAGGGAGGATCCAGGTATAGAAAGTCACCACTCACAGTTTTTTCTACCACTTTCTGAAAATCAGAAGCAACAAAACAAGTATCCTTGATTCGTTCTGAAAACAACGTCACATCTTCTACAGTCGGCAAGCTGGAAAGCTTAGAACCAAATGGAACATTAAAATCTCCTTTCTTATTAGTTCTGTACACACCATTAAAACAGTGCCTGTTTAGATAAAAAAAACGCACTGATCTTTCAAAATCACTCATTCCAGATGGGGATTTTTTCCGTATCTCGTAATAGTATTCTTTTGTACGTGGCATGCAGTGTAACTGTTCTGCCACTTCCTCTGGATACAACTTCAAATTATTATAAAAATTTATCAACTCTATGTTGATATCTCCAACATATGCCTTGGGTGGACATAAGGCAATATGCAGCACTATCGAACCACAAAAAGGCTCAACGTATCTTTCAAAGTTTGAGGGAACTTTCGCCATCAGCCTATTTAGTAATCGTTTCTTACTCCCGGCCCACCTCAACACAGGCTTGACGTTATTATTTAAGTTTAAATTGGATGACACTTATCTTACCCTCAATAAAAATAGTAACTTACAACTTTTCGAAGATTTTCGCCTGTATAAAGTATCAATACAATATAATTTTTTCACTTTCTACCCCGAAGATTTGTTGACGGCACCACATTTTTCCCTTCTCGTCAACACCTTCTTCATTTTTCTATCCGGCCATCTCGCTTAGGAATGCATCATACCTGTCCAGGCCCTATGCAATCCGTCGCCGAACAAAAGCTGGTGAGAAAAACCGACCCTCAAAGACCTGCCTTTATCATTGGTTCGAAGACAATCATAATTGGTCGTCAAAGATGCGAATGTAGCGTATCAGCAAGACTGCTCGCCCCCCGCAAGTTCCTCAAGGAGACCGTCAGCGCCATGCGCGAGGTGTGCATTGCCCGCTACGAGGCCTTCGGCACCGCCGGCACCGCCGGCAACGCCAGCCGCATCAAGCCGATCAGCCTCGAGGCCATGGTCGGCCGCTACGACAGCGGCGAGCTGGCACCCAAGGTGCGGTAATTTCGTCGCGCACCTCGTCGTGCAAGACGCATTCGGGCGGCCCTGGTGGCCGCCCGATTTCTTTGGGCGGCTCTCAGACACACTCGGTTCACAGCACTGAGCGAGTCTGGCAACCTGATCCTCAAGTGCCAGCGCCGGCCAACCCTGCCCCGGACTCCATCATGGATCGTATCGACACCCTCCGCACCTTTCTGCGCGTCGCCGAGATGCGCAGTTTCACCAGGGCCGCAGCCAGCCTGCAGATGCCCCGTTCCACCGTCTCGACGGCCATCCGGGAACTGGAGACCCGGCTGGGTACACGCCTGCTGAGTCGCACGACGCGCCATGTCGCCCTGACCCATGACGGCCAGGAACTCTATGACAGGGCCCTGCGGCTCCTTGGGGAACTAGAGGCGCTTGAGGGCCTGTTCCACCAGGATGATACCCAGCTCCATGGCAGGCTACGCATCGAAGCCCCCGGGCGCATCGCGCGCTTGATCATCGTGCCCGCCCTGCCGGACTTCTTCGCGCGCTATCCTGGCATCGAACTAGAAATCGGTGCCAGCGACCGCCCAGTCAACCTGGTGACCGAGGGCGTGGACTGCGCCATCCGCGTCGGCGAGCTAGCCGAGTCCAGTCTGATCGCCCGCCCGCTCGGCCAGCTGCCACTCATCAACTGCGCCAGCCCCGACTACCTGGCCCGGCATGGCACCCCAACGACCCTCGACGACCTGTGGCATCACCAGGCCATTCACTATGCCTCCCCCTTCGGCAGCATCGCCGAAGACTGGGAATATCGAGAGGCGGAGGAGTCACGGATGCTCTCCCTGCCGGGCCGAATCATCGTGGACAATGCGGAGAGCTATATCGCCGCCTGCCTGGCGGGACTCGGCCTGATCCAGGTGCCGACCTACGACGTCCAACACCATCTGCGAGAGGAGCGCCTCGTCGAGGTGCTACCCGATCACCGCGCCGCTCCCATGCCGCTCACCATCCTCTACCCTCACCGCCATCATCGCTCGCACCTGCTGCGTGTCTTTATCGCCTGGGTGGAAACCCTGCTCAGCGAGGAGATTCAGGGACTCTCCTCGCCCCTGACCCTCCCTTCCTGATCGCCTCACTGTTCGCCATCACGGGATAGTGCTGTCGAGGGAACGGTGATTATCTGCGGCTCCCCCTTCGCCATACTCCTCACAGCAGCGTCCTCACGCGCGCTCACCAGGACCTGCTCTTCATGAGACGCTGAACAGAAAGGAGATGGGAAAGATGACGATACATTCTCTCGACGGCAAGGTGGTCGTGGTCGGTGCCGGCGCCAAGAACCTGGGCGGACTCATCAGCCGCAAGATGGGCGAAGTAGGGGCCAAGGTCGTAGTGCACTATCATGGCGACGCCACCCGCCCTGACGCCGAGGCCACCGTGCAGGCAGTTCAGGAGGCCGGCAGCGACGCCTTCGCCTTCCAGGGTGACCTGACGCAACCAACCAATATCACCGCACTGTTCGAAGCGGCGAAATCCCGCTTCGGTGGCATCGACATCGCCGTCAACACCGTCGGCAAGGTGCTGCGCAAACCGATCGTCGAGACCTCCGAGGAGGAGTATGACTCGATGTTCGATATCAACGCCAAAGCGGCCTACTTCTTCATCAAGGAGGCGGGACGGACCCTCAACGACGACGGCAAGATCATCACCATCGTCACCTCCCTGCTGGCCGCCTTCACCGACGGCTACTCCACCTATGCCGGCGGCAAGTCACCCGTCGAGCACTTCACCCGTGCCGCTGCCAAGGAGTTCAGCCCTCGCGGCATCTCAGTCACCGCGGTGGGACCGGGACCGATGGACACGCCCTTCTTCTACGGCCAGGAGACACCGGAGCGCGTCGCCTTCCACAAGTCGCAGGCCATGCATGGTGACCTGACCAGGATCGAGGACATCGAACCCATCGTGCGCTTCCTCGCCACCGATGGCTGGTGGATCACTGGCCAAACGATTTTCGCCAACGGCGGTTATACCACCCGATAGCCCTGGGCTTAGCGAGGTGGGTCCGCCCACCTCGCCCTCTCCCCTACTCGTTTAGCGACTGGGCTATAACTAAGTAAGACAACTCCAAGAGCAAGGACCCCAGAGTCATGCGCACCCTCGCCTTCATACTTATCGGCCTGCTTCTGCTGGGCGCGGCGCTGGCCCTCAGCCACCCGACATGGCGCCCCCGAGTCGCCCTGGGCTTTATCGTCGTTTGGCTGGCGGTCAGTGCCGCCAACCTCGGCGTGGGGCTCTCCCACGGTTACTCCCTGGCCGAGGAGTTACTGGTCCATCTCTTCCTATTCGGTATCCCAGCCCTGGCGGCGGCCTGGGCCTGGCGACGCTTTACCACCGACACTGGCCCGGGTAACTGACCACACCAAGGAGTGCCGCTCGATGCGCCTGCGCCATCGCCTACCCGAGCCGGAGGCGGCCAAGCCCTCCTGGCTGGAGCTCTTCTACGACCTGGTGTTCGTCGCCGTCTTTATCCAGATCGGTGAACGGTTGAGTCACGACCTCAGTACCGCGGGTTTTCTCCAGGTGCTGGCGCTGTTCGCGCCGCTGTGGTGGGTCTGGGCGAATGTCGCTTGGTATATGAATCGCTTCGCCGTCGACGACGTCGTGCACCGCCTGCTGTTACTGGTGCAACTCTTCTTTATCGCCTGGATGGGACTGAGCGTGCCGGACGCCTTCGGCGCTGCCAGCACCCAGTTCGTGATCTGCTATATCGGCTTCCGCGCCACCATGATCGCCATGTATGCGAGATCGTTGCACCACGCACCGGACCAACGCGAGCTGCTGCTCCGCCATATCAGCCATTTCCACCTGCCCGGTGCCCTGCTCTGGGCCGGCTCGCTGCTGCTACCAGTGGAGTGGCGCCCCTGGGTCTGGGTAGGCACCTTCCTCTGGGAGGCCTACAACGCCATGGCGCCGCGCTTTCTCGCCCTGCTGAAGCGCTTCCCGGCACATACCCACCACCTGATCGAGCGCTTCGGTACCCTGATCATTCTGGTACTGGGCGAGACCTTCATCAAAAGCATCACGGTCGCTTCGCCGCCGCCCCTGTCACTGGATACCGTCCTCTTCTCCGCCCCGGCCATCGCCACCTTCTTCGGCCTCTGGTGGCTCTATTTCTCCGCCATCGACAACGCCGCGGCGCGCGTGCTGTGCGAGGACAATCCGGCGCCCTGGCTCTTAGCTCACCTGCCCCTGGCACTGGTATTGATCACTTCCGCGGTGGCCAAGACCAAGCTGTTCGAATCCGTGTTCAGCGGCTACCTCGACCCTTTCTACTCGGCGCTCTATCTTGGCTCGCTGGCCCTGTTCCTGACCTTGCTGTGCCTGGTCGCCGGCAACCGCCGCCCCCCGGCCACGCGATCCCGGCTGGCGGCGGCGACCCTATTCGTTCTGCTGATTCCGATAACTTTCGTTTGGTCGACACCTCCCGCCCTGCTCGCGGGGCTAGCCACTGCCATCATCGCCGGACTGATCCTCCGGGAGCACTCGTCAAGGACATCACGAGTCGACGGCTCGATAAGCGGCTCCACGCGCCGCTAGCGACTCGCCACCCTCGAGGCCATGGTCGGCCGCTACGACAGCGGCGAGCTGGCGCCCAAGGTGCGGTAAGTCACCTCTGGCATAACGCAACAGCGGCGGTCCAAGGGCCGCCGCTGTTGCATCGCAAGGGCTCATCTAACCAACCGATCAGTCGTCCTCTTCTTCGTCGTCGTCGTCGCCATTCTCGGCGTCGCCCTCTTCGTCATTCTGCTCCGCTTCACTGCCGTCGTGGGCGTCCTCAGCGCTGCCTGAGCCACCGGTGCCGGCCTCTGGGCTCTCTTCCTCGTCGTTGCCGTTGGTCGACGCGTCCTCGTCCTGCGCCTCGCCGTCGTCGTCATCGCGTACCAGCGAGCCGGCCTTGATGCCGTACTCTTCCTCGAGCTCGGCATCGCTCATCGGTTCGTGGTCGTCGGCGTGCACCAAGGTGGTGGTGCCCAGCATCAGGGCGGCAGTGAGGCCCACGGTGGTCAACCAGGGTATCAATCGCATCCGGTAATCTCCTTGTATGATCGGGATGGCGTGTCCGCGCGGGGAGCGGCGCCACTTCAGACTAGCCCAGCCGGCAGCGCATAGAAATGCACCTTGCGTGTTAGTCTCTTGATCGGTATCTCATCAACGCAACAGGGGGCTCTCATGCACAAGCGTATCGTGGCCTATCGGCGCCTCAGCGACAGCCAGCTCGCGGCGCTGCGGCACGACTTTCACGTCGACTATTTCGCCGATCTCGCCTCAACCGACGATCCAGCCTTTCGTGAGGCACTGGGCCAGGCCCATGGCGTAATCGGCGCCGGCCTGCCGTTGACGCCGGCACTGCTGGACACCGCGCCCCAGCTCGAAGCGGTGGCGACCATCTCGGTTGGCTACGACAACTACCCGGTCGAGGCCCTTACCGAACGCGGCATCCTGCTCTGCAATACCCCCGACGTGCTCACCGAAACCACCGCCGACACCGCCTTCGCACTGATCATGGCCAGTGCGCGGCGAGTGGTGGAACTCGCCGACTTCATCAAGCGCGGCGACTGGCAGGAGAGCATCGGCGAGGCGCAGTTCGGCAGCGACGTCCATGGCAAGACCCTGGGCATGGTTGGCATGGGCCGGATCGGCGCAGCCATCGCACGGCGCGGTGCACTGGGCTTCAATATGCAGATTCTCTATTCCAACGCCTCGCCCAAGCCGCAGCTCGAAGCAGACCTGGGCGCTCGCCGCCGCGAGATGGACGACTTGCTGGCCGAGGCCGACTTCGTGTGCATCACGGTGCCACTCAGCGCCGAGACCGAGAAGCTGATCGGCGCCCGCGAGTTCGGCCTGATGAAGCCCGGCGCCATCTTCATCAACATCGCCCGCGGCAAGGTGGTCGACGAAGCGGCGCTGATCGAGGCACTCGAGAGCGGCCAGCTGCACGCGGCGGGCCTCGACGTCTTCGAGCAGGAGCCGCTGGCCGCCGACTCGCCGCTGCCGCACATGGCCAACGTGGTGGCACTGCCACACATCGGCTCGGCGACCCACGAGACGCGCACCGCCATGGCCCAGCGCGCAGTGGACAACCTCACGCTGGCGCTCAACGGCGAGCGGCCGATCAACCTGGTGAACGACGCCGCCTGGGCGTCGCGTCGCGGCACCGGCTGAACCGCCAGCCATGAAAAAGCCGCCCCTGCGAGGGCGGCTCATTTCGACGTGACGCAGCTTTACTGCGTGGAGTCGTCGTCTTCGAAGTCGGGCAGCGACTCGGTGCCGTGTGCCGGATCATCGGACCCTACACCACCGTGCTCTGCATCGGCGCTACCGTCTCCCGTGGTACCTGTCTCACCCATTTCCGGTGCGGACTCGGTACCCATTGTCGGGTCCTCGGTGCCGACGCCGCCGTGGGTGGCATCGCTGTCGGCGGAGCCCATGCCGCTGTCGGTGCTGGTTTCGACGTCAGTTGCTTCCTGAGGTGCCGGATCCTGCGGCTCATACTCCTCGTCATGCATGTCGGCGAAGGCCAGTGGGCTGGCGATCAGGCCGAAGGAAACACCGACGATACCTACTTTCTTGAGAAATTCCTTGGACATCATGTCACGTACCTCTCGTTAATCCATTAGCGCCAGGGGCCATGCCTTGAACAGCACAACTGTCCGTGGCGTATAACCACTGTAGATGTTATTTATCGCTTGTACAACATTTGGATAATAAATTATCACTCGCTCTCATGCTGGACTGCGAAAAAAAAGGCCGCTTCCGGGGGTGGCCGGAAGCGGCAGCGCTGTGATCAACGTGCAGTGGAGACACGCTGGGGCTCGAGGGGGTGAGCCCACCGCCCTTCCCTGGGCAGCATCATCTTGCAAGGGAACAGGTCAGGAATTACCAGGACTGGTCTTCGTCCTCGTCAGGAGTCTCCCACTCCTCCTCTTCGTTCTCCTCCTCTTCGTCGAAGGTGAACTCTTCTTCCTCGTCTTCGTACTCAGTGTCGAATTCGTCGTCGTTGGTGCCGAATTCATCGCCGCCGTCGACATCAGGTGCCGGCTCTTCCTGCGGCGCAGGGTCCTGCGGCTCGTACTCTTCGTCGTGCATGTCGGCGAAGGCCAGCGGGCTGGCGATCAGGCCGAAAGAAACACCCAGAATACCGATTTTCTTCAGAAAGTCCTTGGACATCATGTCGTACATCCTCCATTGGGGCGCGTCATGTGACGCTGTCGATAACGTCTGAATCAAAGCATCCCTGTGGTCGCTGGCGCCCTTCCCTGGGCGCCCGAGTCAATCACTGTTACCAGGACTGCTCTTCGTCATCCTCTTCAGGAGTCTCCCACTCTTCCTCTTCGTTCTCTTCCTCGTCATCGAAGGTGAACTCTTCTTCCTCATCCTCATATTCGGTATCGTAATCCGTGCTACCGAACTCATCGTTGCCGTCAACATCCGGAGCAGGCTCTTCCTGCGGCGCCGGGTCTTGCGGCTCATACTCTTCGTCGTGCATGTCGGCGAAGGCCAGCGGGCTGGCGATCAGGCCGAAAGAAACGCCGAGAATACCGATTTTCTTGAGAAATTCCTTGGACATCATGCTCGCACCTCCATTTGTCTTCAGTGCTTGCTGAGTTTGAAGACGTACTGCCTATTGCTAGGTATCGAATCGATCGTGCTGCCTCGCTTCGATGCTGTTCGTCTCTCACCCTGAACATTGCAGCGGCTGTGCCAGGACATGCCATAAAAATAAAAAATCAATTTAAAACAATGATTTATAAAAATATCAGCGTGCCAATCAGCGGCCATGCAGCGCCGTGACACGGCCCTGGAAGTGGCGACATATGACACATGGGGCAGATTCGACACGCTAGCGGGGTGTGTCAGAGGGGGGCACGCGGGACGAGACCTCGGCAGCGGCACACTGTGCGTTGGCGAACAGTGTTCAAAAAATGCGGAAAATGGCCCTCAATATTAGGCAGGATACGCCGATATCTGTAACACTAGGGCTATAAGTCCTTGACTTGCGCCGATAGAGGTCTGGCAATGGCAATACCTCGATGCCTGCTATTCGACTGCGACGGAACCCTCGTCGACAGCGAACCCCTGCTCGCCGCCGAAATGGCGGAAAGTCTCACCCAGGTGGGCCTGCCGTTTTCGCCCAGCGACTACATGGGCGAATTCCGCGGCGCGCGTTTCTCCAATATCGTCGCCGAGCTGCAGCGTCGCCACGGTACCATCGACCCCCAGCGCTTGAGCCACACTGAAGGCGAGATGCGCCGCAAGCTCGCCGATCGCATCGATAGCGAACTGCTGCCGCTGCCGGGGGTACGTGAAGCGCTCGATGCCCTGGCCGACTTTCCCCGTGCGGTGGTCTCCAACGGCCCGGAGACCAAGATCCGCGCCGGCCTGCGTGCCACCGGCCTGGCCGATGCCTTCGGCGACAATCTGTTCAGCGGCTATACCGCCAAGTGCTGGAAGCCCGACCCCTGCCTCTATATCCACGCCGCCAGCATCATGGGCTACCGCGTCGAGGAGTGCCTGGCGATCGACGATGCCATCGTCGGCGTCAAGGCGGCCCTGGCCGCCGGCATGCGGGTGGTACATCTCAACCGCTTCCCCGATGTCGAAACCACCCCGGACGGCGCCATCAGCATCAGCAACATGCATCAGCTGCCCACCATCGTCGGCCGCCTGCTGCTGCCGGAGACGGCCTCGGTCTGATTGGCGCGACTTATCCACACCCCGGCGTCGCCAGCGACAGTGGATAACTTGCCCCCTGCCGGGGCCCGCTGCGCTCGGGTATCATGGCTCGACACTCTCATTCGGACACCCCGAGCAGGAGCATCAGCATGGCATCCCTTCGCGACCAGCTCAGCGGGCTGGTCTACTCCACCGAGCATGGCGATATCTGCCCCGAGTGCCGGGCACCGCTGGACGACTGCGCATGCGCAGCGCAGGCCGAGCAAGCACGCCTGGCCGAGCTGGATGGCGTAGTGCGCATCCGCCGCGAGACCAGCGGCCGCAAGGGCAAGGGCGTAACCACCATCAGCGGCGTGCCGCTGGGTGACACCGAGCTCAAGGCGCTGGCCAAATCGCTCAAGAAACGCTGCGGCACCGGCGGCGCCGTCAAGGACGGCATCATCGAGATCCAGGGCGATCATCGTGACACCCTGCGTGATGCACTCACCCGCCAAGGCTATCGCGTCAAGCTGGCCGGCGGCTGACCAGGAGACACCCATGACCGTTGACACCCTTGCCCCTCGCCGCCTGTGGCACATCGCCGCGCTGTGCCTCGCCGTCGCGCTGCTGGCCGCCTGCGCCGGACGCCCCGATTTTGCGACCCTCGACACCCGTGTGGTGCCCGCGGCGCCGCTCGAGGCCGGTGACGATGCCGCCCTGCGCGTGGCCCTCGAATCCCTCGACGCCGATGGCGCCCGCGGTGAGCTGATCGCCGAGACCACCTCGTCACGAGTCAGCGATGCACCGATGGACATCAGCCTGCAGTTCGACGGCCGCGCCCTGGACGCCGAGCGCGACTATGCGCTGATCGCCGAGATTCGCGAGGGGGGCCGCGTCACCCACCGCAATAGTGAGCAGGTCACCTTGACTGGCGCGCAGATCGGCCAGCAGCGCATCGAGATCCCGCTGGCGCCACGCTGAGCGGCCTCAGCCTTCGAGGTGCTCCAGCAGCGCCTCGAGGGTGGCACCGATGGGCGCCTCGAGCTTGAGCTCATAGAGCGCATCGGCGCGGGTATGACCAAGGTTGAGACATGCCAGCGGCTTGCCTTCGGCCGCCGCCTGGCGCGCGAAGCGGTAGCCGGAATAGACCATCAGCGACGAGCCCACCACCAGCAGCGCATCGCTACGCGAGACCGCCGCACGCGCGGCCGTTACGCGTTCCGCCGGCACCTGGTCGCCGAAGAACACTACGTCGGGCTTCCAGATGCCTCGCCCGCAGCGCCCGCAGCTGGGCACCTCAAAGTCGCCGAAGTCGCGCTCCAGGTCGGCATCGCCGTCGGGACCGACGCGCGCCTCGACGGACAGCCAGTCAGGATTGGCGGCGGCCAATTCGGCGTGCAGGTCGTGGCGCATACGCCGCGCATCGCAACCCATGCAGCGTACGATCTCGGCGCGGCCGTGAAGGTCGATAACGCGCCGATTGCCGGCACGCTGATGCAGGCCATCGACGTTCTGGGTAATCAGGGTGTCGAGGCGCCCGCGCCGCTCGAGCAGCGCCAGGCCGCGGTGAGCCGCGCCGGGGCGCGCCTCGCTAAGCGCGCGAAAGCCGACCAGGGCGCGCGCCCAGTAGCGTTGCCGAGCCGCATGGCTGGCCATGAAGACCTGGTGATTCATCGGCGGTGGTCGCTTCCAGGCCCCAACGCGGTCGCGGTAATCGGGGATGCCGCTGTCGGTGCTGACGCCGGCACCGCTGAGCACCACCAGCCGCGGATGGCAGCTGATGAACCGGGCAAGGGCCGCGGCGGCCTGGCTCACCCGGTGTGACTCAGGGGTCACCGCGTCAATCCCGGAGGCGTCGCTATAAGGCATGGTGGTCATGGTTGGCATTGCCCTGACTGGCCGCAGACGGTGATCTTGGAGCCGGAAATGACCACATTGTTCACCCAAGTCTGTCGAGGTTAGCTAGAATGAACGCGCAATCGTCCCCGCCGTATGGCGATCCATCCCACTAGGCAAGGACAGCTGCCGATGGCCTGGCTGGAATATCTACTGCCGCTGATCTTCCTGTTTCCGCTGGGAGCCACCGCGGTGATCGTGCTGGCGCTGCGCAACCTGCACGATGCCCGAGTGCGCTCGCCGTTCGACGCCCACCCGCTACGCGAACCCGGCCAGGCGCTGCGCGACCGTCTCGACCGCGCCTTTGCCAGCCTGTTCCTCAACGGCGCGCTGGGCCCCATCGTAGTACTCGCGCCGCTGGTCTATGGCATGGGCCGCATGCTGTTCGCCACTCAGCAGGACTGGGTGGAGTGGAGCCTCTACGGGCTGCTCAGCACGCTGCTGGTGATGGTATTCTGCTTCCTGCTGATCCGCGACTACCAGCGCATCCGCCGCCTCAAGCTCGGTCTGGCCTGCGAGCTGGTGATCGGCCAGGAGCTCGAGCGCCTGGTGCGCCCCGACGCCCACCCCTATCACATCTTCCATGATATCCCCGCTGACACCTATACCATCGACCATGTGGCGGTCACGCCCCACGGGGTGTTCGTGATCGAGACCCGGGCGCGTACCTGGCCGGTGGACCCCGGCGGTGAGGGGCGCAACCAGGTCTACGTGGAGCGCCAGCGGCTGCGCTTCCCCGGCTGGAGCGAGCGCCGCCCCCTGCTCAAGACCCGCCAGGCCGTGAAGTGGGTGCGCAAGTGGCTGGCCCAGGAGTGCGGCACCGCGGTGCCGGTGATGGGGGTGCTGGCGCTGCCCGGCTGGGAGATCGACGCCAGCCAGGCCGACAACGACCTGCTGGTGGTCGGCGGCGACCGGCTCGCCGAACAGCTCGCCGCGATGCCGCTCGGTCCATTCGACGATGCCACCCACGATCGCGCCATCCGCGCCCTGATGCAGCGCGCCGCACTGGTCGAGCTGCAGCACCTGCAGGAGCCTTCCGTCTAGTCCGAGGCGGGAATCTGCACGCGGCTATGGCAGCGCCCGGGGCGCTGCTCGACCAGGCTCTCGGCATCCGGAAAGTCACTCAACCGATCCACGGCAATGCCGATGCGCACCTCGCTGAGCCGGCGGTTGCCGCGGCCGCGGCACTCCAGGCGTAGCGCGCGGCCGGTGTCGCGACCGAAGGCCGCCTCGAAGGCGCCGATCAGCTCGTTACGCGCGACCTCTCCGCCCTGGTTGAGCACCACGAAGTCGGCAAAGGCGCTGGCATTGACCCGCTTGAGCAGCGTAAGCGAGGCCGCAAAGTAGTCCTCGGCGTCTAGTGCCAGGCAGGCGGCGTGCTTGGCATACTGATAGCGATCCAGGCAGCTGGCGCGCCCCGGCATGCCGTCATCCAGCGCCTCGGCGAGCGGCGCGGGCAGCTGAAAGGGCGGATGCGCCCGGCAGAAGCTGCCGTCGGCACGCGGCTGTTCGATAAAGCACCCCTCGCGCCACCACTGCGGGCGGTCGACGCCGTCGCGGGCAAAGCGCTCGGGCAGCGATGGCCACAGCCCGTGCAGCACGAAGCCCTGCCCTGCCTGGCGCTCGCGGCACTCCTCGGGCGGCCGCGAGTGGGTGTCGCAGAAGCCAGGATGCCAGGTCAAGGCCAGGGTATAGTGGTCGAAGCCCTCGCCTTCGAGGCCCAGCGAATCGGCCGCGGCGAGGCCCGCGCCGAGCAGCGCCAGCAGCATGCCAGCGAGGCAGCGCCGCACCTCAGTCACCCCTGAGCCGCCCGCCCATCTCCTGGGCCAGGTCGACGGCGTAGTGGTCAGTCATGCCGCCAATGAAGTCGAGCATGCGCCGGTAGCTGGCGTATAGCGACCAGGAGGGCCGCGGGGTGTTTTCACCGATCAGCGCCAGCACCCGCTGGTGCTTGAAGCTCGACTCGCCGTGGTAGTGCAGCTCATGAGCGGCGCCGATGAAGGCCTCGAGCAGAATCCCCAGCGTGGTGTAGGCGCCGATCTCCAGCTTGGCCTTGCGCTCGTTCTGGAAGATCCGCTCGCGGGCTAGCTGCTTGGCGGCCTTGACCCCCCAGTCGAGATCCGGGTGGCACAGCTCCAGCAGGTCGTGCTCCAGGGCGCCGCCCAGCAGTTCAGCCTCGTGCTGCACGAACACCGCCCCTACGTCGCTGACCGCACGCTCCATGGCGGCACCGCGCAGCGCGGCGATGCGCCGCCGCTGGGAGACCCCATCGCGCAGCATGGTGTCATACTCCGGCGGCTTGCCGCCGGCGATCTGGGTCAGCACCTCGGCGACCTCGTCATAGCGCAGAATGCCCATCTCCAAGCCGTCCTCGAGATCGAGCAGCGCATAGCAAATATCATCGGCGGCCTCGACCAGCCAGGCCAGCGGGTGGCGACACCAGCGCCCTTCGCCGTTGGGCAGCAGGCCCAGCCGCTCGGCGACCTCGGCCAGCAGGTGCGTCTCGGACTGGTAGCTGCCGAACTTGCCCGCCGCGCCACCGTGCTCCACGGTCCAGGGATACTTGAGCAGGGTACCCAGGGTCGCGCCGGTGAGGCGCATGCCGCCCTTGAACTGGTTGTATTCGATCTGAGTGACGATGCGAAAACCCTGGGCGTTACCCTCATAGGTCAGCAGGTCGGCGCGCTCCGGCGCCGAAAGGCCGACCAGCAGTCCGCTGCCGTCCTGCTCGGCGCGCTTGAACCAGTCGCGGATGGCGTACTCGCCGGCGTGGCCGAACGGCGGATTGCCGATGTCGTGGCCCAGGCAGGCGGCCTGCACGATAACGCCGAGATCGGCCGGGGTGATCCACTGCGGCAGGCGGTGGCTGAGCTGCTCGCCGACGATCATGCCCAGCGAACGGCCCACGCAGCCCACCTCCAGCGAGTGGGTCAGGCGGGTGTGGATATGGTCGTTGTCGGTCAGCGGGTGCACCTGGGTCTTGCGCCCCAGGCGCCGGAACGAACCGGCGAAGACGATCCGGTCGTGATCCTTGTGAAACGGGCTGCGGCCGATCTCGTTACTCGCCGAACGCGGCTTGTCGTTGAGCCGGCTCGGGTCGAGCAGTCGCTCCCAGTGCATCTGCGCCATGGATGAGGCCTCCTTGAGAGGTTCATTCTGGCACTACCGGCCGATGCTTTGCCATCGCCGGCTTGCCGCATAGCCGAATAAGGACTAAATTCAGTCCACTCTATCCATCCGGCAGGGTATCCCGATGAAGTATACCGACAACATCAAGCCGATCAGCTACCTGAAGGCCCATGCGGCCGAGATTTCCCGATCGCTCAACGAGCTGCGCGAGCCCATGGTGATCACCCAGAACGGCGAAGCCCGGATGGTCGTGCAGGACATCAAGAGCTACGAGCAGACCCAGGAAACCCTGGCGCTGTTGAAGATCCTGGCACTCGGCAGCCAGGAGGTGGCGCGGGGCGAAACCCTGGACGCCACCGAGTGCGTTGCTCGACTGCGCCGCAAAGACGTAGCGCAGTGACCTATCGCGTCGAGCTCACGGCGTCGGCCTTCGAGGACCTTCGCGAGCTCTACGACTTCATCGCCGAGGACTCGCCTCAAGCGGCCGCGCAGCTGCTGAACGCCATCGAAGGCCGCCTCGCCTCGCTGGGCGAGTTCCCCGAGCGCGGCAATCATCCCCGCGAGCTGCTGGAGCTGGGTATTCGAGAGTATCGACAAGTCATCGAGCCACCGGTACGGCTCCTCTACCGCCAGCATGAAGAGCGCATCATCGTCTATCTGATCGCCCACCAGCGGCGTGACATGCAACGCCTGCTCGCTCGCCGGCTGCTGAGCTAACCCCCGCCTACTCGCGACTTGACTCAATCCCCGTCGGCGAGCGCCGGCAGTAGCACCTTGACCTTGCGGGTCAGGGTATTGCGCCCCCAGCCCAGCAGCTCGGCGGCTTCGCCCTTGCGACCGCCGGTATGCTTGAGCGCGGTCTCGATCAGTATCCTCTCGAAATCCGGCACCGCCTCCTCGAGCAGATGGGTGTGGCCCGCCGCCAGGGCGCGGTCGGCCCAGTCGCGGAAGGCGGCGCGCCAGTCGCCGGCGGCGGCCTCGCTGCCTTCGGTGGTGCGTAGCTCCGGCGGCAGGTCGTCGATCAATACCTCGCGCCCCGAGGCCATCACCGTCAGCCAGCGGCAGGTGTTCTCCAACTGGCGCACGTTGCCCGGCCACGGCAGTCGGGTCAGGTGCTGTTCGGCGTCCTTGGTCAGCACCTTGGCCTCGGTGGAGAGCTCACGGGCGGCCTCGGCGAGGAAGTGCTGGGCCAGCCGCGGGATGTCCTCGCGGCGCTCGGCGAGCTTGGGCAGGTGCACGCGGATCACGTTGAGGCGGTGGAACAGATCCTCGCGGAAGCGGCCGTCCTCGACCAGCGTCTCGAGATTCTGGTGGGTGGCGGCGATGATGCGCACGTCGGCCTTGACCGACAGATGCCCGCCGACCCGATAGAACTCGCCGTCGGCCAGTACCCGCAGCAGGCGAGTCTGGGTGTCCGGCGGCATGTCGCCGATCTCATCGAGAAACAGAGTGCCGCCGTCGGCCTGCTCGAAGCGCCCGCGACGCTGAGCGGTTGCCCCGGTGAAGGCGCCCTTCTCGTGGCCGAACAGCTCCGACTCCATCAGGTCCTTGGGGATCGCCGCCATGTTCAGCGCGATGAACGGCTTGCCGGCCCGCGGGCTGTGCTGATGCAGCGCCTGGGCGACGCGCTCCTTGCCAGTGCCCGACTCGCCGTTGATCAGTACCGTGATATGCGACTGCGAGAGCCGGCCGATGGCACGGAACACCTCCTGCATCGCCGGCGCCTCGCCGATGATCTCCGCCGACAGTCCCTCCGGGGCCACCGCCGGGCTCTGCCGCTCGCGGGCGTGGGCCACCGCCCGGCGCACCAGCGCCAGGGCTTCGTCGACGTCGAACGGCTTGGGCAGGTATTCGAAGGCGCCGCCCTGGTAGGAGGCGACGGCGCTGTCGAGATCGGAGTGGGCGGTCATCACGATCACCGGCATGTCGGGGTGCGCTTCGCGGACCTTGGCCATCAGGTCGAGACCATCGAGGCCGGGCATGCGGATATCGGTCACCAGCACGTCGGGGGGACGTTTCAGCAGGCCGTCCAGCGCGCTGTCGGCGCGCTCGAAACTCTCCACCTCGAGGTCGGGCTGGGCCAGCGCGCGCTCGAGCACCCAGCGAATGGCGCGGTCATCGTCGACGATCACGATACGGGCAGGATCTGTCATGCAAGCCTCCAGAAAACATCACGACAGCGGTCAGCCGTGGCACGAGTAAAAGCGTCGGGAGCGCGGCTCATGGCGGCGCCTCCAGTGGCGTTAATAGCCGGAATTCGGTGCGCCCGGGCTGCGAGTCGCACTCGATCAGGCCCTGATGCTGATGCAGGATCGATTGGGCAATCGAGAGCCCCAGGCCGCTGCCCTCGGCGCGACCCGATACCATCGGGTAGAACAGCGTCTCGCGCAGGGTCTCGGGGATGCCCGGGCCGTTGTCGATGATCCCCACCTCGCAGACCAGCCGATGGCGTTCGGCGCCGAGCGTAAACTGGCGCCGCGCACGGGTGCGGAGAATCAGCCGCGGAGCGGCGACTTCACTCTCGGTCATCGCCTCCACCGCGTTGCGCGCCACGTTGAGCACCGCCTGGATCATGCGCGCTTCGTCGCCATGAAGATCCGGCAGGCTGGGGTCGTAGTCGCGCTCGATGGTCACCGCCGGCTGCTCGGCGAGCAGCAGCGAACGCACTCGCTCCAGCACCCGGTGAATATTCAGCGGCTGATGGTGGGTGACCTGGTTGGGGCCGAGCATGCGGTCGACCAGGTCGCGCAGGCGGTCGGCCTCCTCGACGATGATGCGAGTGAATTCCGCCAGCTGCGGATCGGGCAGGTCGCGCTCGAGCAACTGGGCGGCGCCACGAATGCCGCCCAGGGGATTCTTGACCTCGTGGGCCAGCCCGCGGGTCAGGGTCTTGATGGTCTCCTGACGGGCGATCAGCGCCTCCTCGCGGGAGATCCGCAGCAGCCGGTCGCGGGGCTCGATCTCGAGCAGCAGCTCGTCGTCGGAAAGCGGGGTGACGGTGAAGTCGACGGTAACGCTCTCGCCGCCGGCCAGGGTCAACACCGCCTCGCGCTGGGTGAAGGGGTGAAACTCGCTGCGGGCCTTGCCCAGCACGCTGGCCACCGCACCGTCGACGCCTTCCAGGCTCTCCAGGCGGGTGCCTCGTACGCGACCTACGCTTACCGCGAGCAGCGCTTCAGCGGCCGGATTCATCCACCGCAGGCGCAGGGTGCCGTCGAGCAGCAGCACCGCCGTGGTGAGGTGTTCCAGCAGACGTTGATACATGGGGCATTCCGCCGTCCTTGAGTTCACTATTGCTGTGCAAGAAGCGCGCCAGCCTGGCAAGCGCCTAGCGTCGGCGTTCCAGGAGGGTGCAAGATGCGCTGACGCACCATATTAGTGCAAGGCTGAGAATGTAGCGATCAGCGCGGTGCATCGCCACCCTCAGTCGTCGGCTCCGCGCCGCGACGGCGGGGACTGACGATCACGAGCGGCGCTGCTGGAACCGGCTCGATAGTCGAGCGCACTGTTGTCGCGCACCCGCTCGGCATGCTCGAAGGCATCCATGCTGCTCGTCTGCGGCGCACTCGAGGGGCAGGGTCTGAGGCTACCGTCCGGGCACAACGACCGAGGCGCCCGGCGCGGGGGCAGCTAATTGGGGTTATTGGGATTCTGCGGCAGGTTGACGCTGGCGCGCTGCACGTAAAGCGTTACCGGCGCACTGCGATGGCGCACCTCGCCGCTGGCATCGAGCAGTTCGGCCTGCAGTACACGCTCGCCGCGCTCCAGGTTGCCGAGCATAAACACATCGCTGTGCATCGCCGACTGGCTGACCGCGCCATCCACCAGTAGCCGCACGCGATGATCCTCGCGCAGGGCCGGTTCGATGCCCAGCTCGACCTGCAGATTGCCGGCCTCACCGGTCTGTAGCGTCTCCTCGTTGCGCGGCGCGGCGATGCGAAAGGTCGAGTAGGGCATGAAGGGTGACGATACTGCCTGCGACGGCGATGACGGCGAGGCACTGGCCTCGGGCCGCGACTGGGGAGCCGGCGCTCGCTGGCCCGAGGGCACCACGGTCAGCGGATTGAGCTCGACCTCCTCACCGCCGCGCTCGGGGTTGTCGGTGAACACCACGTTGCCCTGGGCATCGGTGGTGCGATAGATCGACGTGGCTTGGGCACCGCTGGCGGCGCCCAGCAGGGCGACCAGCAGCACGCAGCAAGCGGCATTGATTGGCGAGACGCGCATACACCTTGCTCCAACGGGTGGCGACCCGGCCGGGTCCGATAGGTGATTGGGTAGGGCGTTAGATAGTCTAGTGCAAAAAGGGGTTCCGCCGTGGCGGAACCCCTTCGCTTGCTGCACGCTGCTATCATGCGCCGCCGCAGCGGCGCGTGATCAGCAGCTGTAGTACATGTCGAACTCGACCGGATGCGTGGTCATGCGCAGGCGCTCCACGTCCTCTTCCTTGAGCTCGATGTAGGCATCGATCATGTCGTCGGTGAACACGCCACCCTCGGTGAGGAAGGCACGATCCTTGTCCAGCGCCTCGAGGGCCTGGTCGAGGCTCTCGGCGACGGTGGGGATCGACTTGCCCTCTTCCGGGGGCAGGTCATAGAGGTTCTTGTCCATGGCGTCGCCAGGATGGATCTTGTTCTTGATGCCATCGATGCCGGCCATCAGCATGGCGGCGAAGCACAGGTACGGGTTGGCCGTCGGATCCGGGAAACGCGCCTCGACACGCTTGCCCTTGGGGCTGGCGGTGTACGGGATACGGATCGACGCCGAACGGTTGCGGGCGCTGTAGGCCAGCATGACCGGCGCTTCGAAGCCCGGCACCAGACGCTTGTAGGAGTTGGTGGACGCGTTGGTGAAGGCGTTCAGGGCACGCGCATGCTTGATGATGCCGCCGATGTAGTAGAGCGCCATCTCGGACAGACCTGCGTACTCATCACCGGCGAACTGGTTCTGGCCGTCCTTCCAGAACGACTGGTGAACGTGCATGCCAGAGCCGTTATCGCCGACCAGCGGCTTGGGCATGAAGGTGGCGGTCTTGCCGTAGGCGTGGGCCACGTTGTGGATCACATACTTCATTTCCTGAACTTCGTCGGCCTTCTTCACCAGGGTGTTGAACTTGACGCCGATCTCGTTCTGGCCGGCGTTGGCCACCTCGTGGTGATGCACTTCGACGCTCTGGCCGATGGCTTCCAGGGTGTTACACATGGCGCTGCGGATGTCGTGGAAGCTATCCACCGGCGGCACCGGGAAGTAGCCGCCCTTGACCCGCGGACGGTGGGCCAGGTTACCACCCTCAACGCTGCGATCCGTGGACCAGGCGCCCTCTTCCGAGGTGATCTTGTACATTGCGCCTTCGATATCGGCCTTCCAGTGCACCTCATCGAAGATGAAGAATTCCGGCTCCGGCCCGAAGAAGGCGGTGTCGCCAAGGCCAGTGGACTGCAGGTAGGCCTCGGCACGCTTGGCGATGGAGCGCGGGTCGCGCTCGTAGCCCTGCATGGTGGCAGGCTCGATGATGTCGCAACGCAGCACCAGGGTGGCGTCTTCGGTGAACGGGTCGAGGAAGGCCGAACCGTCTTCCGGACGCAGGATCATGTCCGACTCGTTGATGCCCTTCCAACCGGAGATGGACGAACCGTCAAACATCTGGCCGTTCTCGAAGAACTCGTCATCGACGTCGCGCGCCGGAATGGTGACGTGCTGCTCTTTACCCTTGGTATCGGTGAAGCGCAGATCGACCCACTTGATGTCGTGCTCTTCGATCAGGGCGAGGGTCTTCTCAGACATAGTGTCCTCCACAGTGAGCGTTGCTCGGATATTGGCGTTGCGTGTCCAGCGTCGTTTGTAGCACGGCGAAGGCTGCTTGCCCACGACGGCCAGCTTGGACGACGACTCGGTTGATGCTTCTGCACTGTGCAATGCAGGCAGCGTGCCAAAATGGCGCAAAACACCGCATCAAACAGTCAAGCACATGTTTTGTAATTATTTTTTCCATGCAGCCATTTTGCACCATGATTTTGCATCGCGCCGGCCGGCGGCCTGACGGGACACTGAGAGAACCATATTGGTGCAAAAAAAAAGTCGACGTACCAACGTGGTGCAAAAAGGCCGTCATATGCAACGCCATGGTGCCGATGCAGCGACATCAGTCGCGGCTCGGCGTCCGCCGCTAGAAAAATCAACCGACAAAATGATTGATACCTTTTGAAACCAAAGGCTACTATCGCTTACACAAGACATGCTTGCGTCTCGCGCCGGCATGACGCGACCGATCCGCCGCTCGCCGCCGCACTCTCGGCCGGGGCAATGCGCTAAGGGCACGATGTGATGGACGCCTACTGCATCATTATCGATTCTCGGCTGATGGCCGCGCGTCTGCCGCGCTGCCTGGCCACACTGAACCATGCGGTGGCGCGCTATCCCGACAAGGTCGATATCCGCGTGGTCAGCGATGATGACAATGACTCCCTGGCGACCCTGACACGACGCATCGGCGCGCATTTCGAGCCGGTACCGCTGCGCTCGATCGGCGCCCGCGGCAATGAAGCGGTACGCCGCACGCCGGTCAACACATTGATCTTCCCCACTCCACGCATGCACCTGATCGCCGACTGGCTGGACAAGGCCGATCAACTGCTGACCCATCACCAGTGGGATGCGGTACTTCTTACCCCGCGTCGGCGCCCCCTGCAGCAGGGGCTCAGGCGACTCTGGCAGCGCGAGCCGGAGGCCGGCACGCTGTGCGTTCGCCGCGACTGGTTCGAGCGCATCGGCGGCTTCGACCCCAGCCTCGACGAGAGTGCCCACGGCGACCTGCTGGCACGTCTGCGCGCCTGTCAGGCACGGGTACTCGAGTTCCCGCTGTAGCCGACCAATGCGCGCAACACGCCCAAGCGCATTACACTGACAACTAGAAGACACGACCCGTGCAGGAGGTTCGCCATGACCCATTGGAACCTCGCCCTGGACATGGCCCAGCGGCTACGTGGGCATTGGCGGCGCAGCCTGCGCGTACCGCTACAGGGACGCCGTGCGATCCTCGTGCTGCACCGGGTACTGCCCGATGAAGCCGCCGCCCGGCTACCACATCGCGCGCCCTACTGCCTCGGCCCGGAGAGCTTCAAGCATCTGCTGATGTCGCTGGTCGAGGTATCGCGCATCGTCTGCCTCGACACCGCCCTGAAGCCCCACCACGACCCGCGCGCCTGCATCGCCCTGACCTTCGACGACGGCTGGCGCGACAACGCCGAGGTCGCCGCGCCGCTGCTCGAGCACTACGCCCTGCCGGCCAGCATCTTCGTTACCACCGGCCTGCTCGGCCGTCCGCGCGGCGTATGGTGGGAAGTGATTGGCGAGGGGCTGTGGCAAGGCCGTGCGACCCAGCGCATCCACGACGCCCTCTGCGACGCCGGGCTGCCGGCGCCGCCGCTGCCGCCGGCCCATCCCGATCACGCCTATAGCGAAGCCCTGCTGGACTATCTGACACAGCTGAGACAGTGCGACCCGCTGACGGTCAACGCCACGGCCGAAGCGCTCTACCCCGACCTCGACCAGCCGCCCCACGGTCTCGACCCCTTCAGCGTCAAGCGCCTGGAGCACGGCGGGCTATTTCGCTTCGGCGCCCACGGCGTGCTGTCGGAGTCGCTGGAGCCGCTCAGCGATGCCCGGGTCTGCTGGCATATCCGCCGCTCCCGCGACGACTTGGCCAAGCTCTGCCAGGCGCCATTGGAGGCCTTCGCCTATCCCGACGAGCAGCCTTCTGCGCGGCTGCGGCGCCTGGCCAGCCGCTGCGGCGTGCGCCAGGCGCTGGCCGGGCGTGGCGGCTGGCTGGCGCCGCAGCTCGACCCCCTGGCGATACCCCGCATCCCCATCAGCCAGCCGGTGGCCCAAAGCCCCGGGCGGCTCTACGACTGGCTGCTGAGCAGCTAACGTTGAAGATTCGTCGGCCATGGCATTTGTTTCTCAACGATAGGCTGGTTAGTTTTCGCGTTCGACCTTACAAGAACAGCAATTACGCGCGCTAACACGGCCTGCACCAATAGAAGTTGCTGTTTCACTGTCAATTAAATAACCATAGTGACGGTAGCATGGCACGTATGGATTTCTGGTCAGGGGCAGCGGTAAGCGCACTGGCCCTGACGCTCATCATCTGGGTGATTCCCACCTACGGCGGCAGCGGCGCGGCATTTGGCCTGCCGCCACAGCTACTCGCCAGCCTCGGTGCCTGGCTGATGCTGATCTGCGCCGCTGCGCTCAGCGTGGCCAGCGCCGTCAAGCTGTGGCGCGCCGGCGAGTCGCCGATTCACCTACCCAGCGCCAGCCATCTCTGGCACATGCTGTGGCCGTTCCTCTATGTGCTGGTCTTTATCTTCCTCGTCGACCGCTTCCCGCTTACGTGGATCGCACCGTTGTTGATCGGGGCACTGCTGATGATTCTCGGCGAGCGCCGCTGGTACCTGGTGCTGCCGGTGGCCATAGTCCCGGCGCTGGGACTGTACGTCCTGACCGCCCACCTGATGCG
>NZ_JARWAM010000020.1:0-41809 GCF_031451695.1 Franzmannia qiaohouensis | reverse complement strand
GAATCGTGTTCTGGCAGGAACATCTTGATTCTACAAGAGGAAACCACTCGCCATCTTCTTTTTCAGGTCGGCCTCATGAATAAGCCGGGTTCATAACCGCCATCACGCCATTGATCAGATTGGCGATGAAAGCACCAGTACCGGGCTTGGCAGTACCACTGTCGACAGCAGCAAGCCCGGACGGCAATACGTAAACGATTACTACAATAGTTACGACTGTAGTACTAACCCGGCAATCTAACAGGTTGCCAAAAAACGCCCAGCATGTTCCATGGTTACGGGACCTGAGGCACACATGAAAAACTGCCGGGTTAACATAAATGCCTGCTAACTTACCTGTTCTCCAGGTGCGGTCTCAACATTTCAACATCTGTATGCACATATTCCAGCGTCGTTTTTACACTAGAATGCCCCAGAAGGGCTTTAGTGATATGAAGATTTCTATCAGGCTCCCTCATTAACTCAGTCCCAAGAGTATGCCGAAATCGATGTGGGGTAATTCGGCAACCACAGGCCTCTGATAGCAAGTCGAAGAACCGCTCAACTTGCCAGGTGTTCATTTTTTCAGATCGGTGCCTTTCGCTAAAACGGTTAACATTGAATAGCTGCTCTCCTCTCTCGAATCCCATCACTCTAGCCGAGTTCATAAGCATTTTTAAATGCGGCTCTAATGCAGTCGAGATAGGTATCGTATGCTCCACCCTGTTCTTTGCCCCTTCAGATGAGGCCACGATATATCTATCCCTAACATTCACATCCCCAGGAGTAAGATAAAGAAGCTGCCTAAGCCGCATTCCTGTGTGATAGAAAGTCTCAAAAACAACCCTCCAAAACCATGCCGGATGTATCCTTTCTGGCTTAGCCTTAACCTGCTCTAACTTCTCCGAAAGCATCAAGCACTCCCTGGCCAGCTTTATTTGCCCCTTGGTAAGCACTTTCTTTTTCTTTTTATAAACAGAAACACTAACCCCGGAAAATGGGTTTTTCATGATAGGGAGGTAGCCGTGATCTATCCCATGCTTATAGATTGCCCTCAAGTGCCTCACATAGTTATTCCAAGTTATCTCAGATATCCTCCTCTCAAAAACATTACCTATGGAGTGCTCCCTCCACTCCAAAACATGGTCACGGGTGACTTCACAAGCAAGAACATCATCACCCATGTAAGACTTAAAAATACCTAACCTGCTTGCATATGTTTTCTGAGTTGCCGGACGAAGCCAGCGATCCTTAAGAAAAACTGCCAAAAGCTCATCCAAGCTCAAAGCGCTCATAGCTTGTCCTCAGAGTCAAAAAAAGTAAGGGTTGTCTGAATTGTGAGTCTCCAGACTCACTGGCATAGTCATGAATCATCCCTGCTATCAGCCAGACTGCCCTAAAAACCGCCGGAACAGCTTCACTGGCAAGCTATAGGGAATACGACTCCTCTCCGTCAGCCAGCGCTCAGAAAAACAGGATTGCAACAAGTCATCAAAGGTAAATGTTTTCATTCTTCAGGCTTCCCATCAATCAGGTTAATAAAGGGGTTATCAAAAACCTCCTTACCCTCCTCCATCAGGTCATCCTTACCCACAAGATACCCAGACAGGGTGCTCGACTTTTTGTTTGGACCGACCACCTTCACCTTGTGAAAACTTCCGCCATCCTTGTTCTTCTTGTGAAGCTTCAGCTTCTGGAATGAATCCTGAACTGCTTTCCACTCATTCTCTTCTCCGCTCACTTCCTGGCAGTAGCGCTTGAACACCCTGGGGCTCACAATAAACAGTTTCCCGTCTACTGCATGCACCAAGGCCTTCGAGTCGTTCATTAATATCGTGTGGGTTTTCAGCCCGCCCCGCAGCCAGGCGAGAAAGTCTTCCCCGGATGATGACTGTCCAAGCGATGCCTGCTCCGCAAGTTTCTCGGCACCCTCATCAGGATTACGACTTGGCTGCCGCTCCATACCTGACGCTGCTTTCTCATTGCCACCTGTGGCGATATCAAGAATGGAGGCTTCCAGATCATCCCGAGTGTGCTCAGTTCTATTTGAATCAGCCATCTCACCTGTTGTCTCCGCAGGCGCAGGCACCTCATCTGACTCCGGCTCTGGAAGTTCCTGCCTATTCGCCCGGCCACTTTCACAACCTTCAATGGCCTCGACGTTTCCCGAGAAAATCTCCGGCTCTTCATCACCATCCCATACTAGAGACTTGTGAACCTTGAGCATGGAAAGATCGGTTTGCCACTCCCCCATCTCGACCCTGCACTTCCAGACCGATCGCCCCTCCGGGTTCTCCATGATCAGGCCATGGGACTGCATTTCGTCATAGAGGCGAGACTCATTGGATGGCACACCCTCGATGCCATGGGAAAGGAGGTAGCTCTTGATCTCTCTTGGCACCAGCGGCGTCACCAGCCACAGTGCCTCGGAGGTAACGAAACCCTGCGCCCCCTTTTCATTGAGCCGGATCTTTTCTTTCACGACGTGGCGAATGGCACCTTTCAGCTTGCTCTGCAGGGAGTCCTTGGGGGCTTTCTCAATGTTGGACACCTTGCCGCCCAGCGACTTGGCGACACTGGCCCTGTCAGCCTGACTGACGATTTCACCGATAACCCCGGAGCGCTCCGAGTGGCCACTGATAGCATACATCAGCAGACCAAACAGCTCCGGCTGGCTTCTCAACCACTCGAGCCCGGCATTGCCAATCACTTCCTTGCACAAGAGAGGGTTGGCCACAGCGTGAAGGAAGTAGTCGCGACCTTTGATATAGCGAACGCGATACTGATCGGGAATGATCCCCTCCCATAGGCACCACCTACGCCCGGATTTCAGGCGTATGTCGACGTCGACGATGACCTTGGCGATATCGTGTAGCAGGCAGGCATAGATGACCGCCACGCTCCACAGCTCCCCGGTAGAGGACTGCCGTTCTGGGGACTCCTTCGGCGGGAGCAGGTGCTGTCGTCGGAGCCTGAGACCAAACACGCAGGTCTCGAGACCGTGATCCAGCATGCCGCCTGGGTAGCTATGGTGATGGGATTCCGAGGCCGGCAGCAGTTGGACACGCTCGGCGTAACGCTGTAGAGGTTCCTTGACGTAGGCCTCGAACACCGGCGCCGTCAGCGAGGTGCTTTCCTGTATTGCCCGGAGCAACTGCTGCCGATAGGGTGTGGCCAGCAGCTCAGCACCGGTGCGCGGGCTCTCCCAGCCGGTATCATCCTGAACGCTATCGGTGCCGGTCGTATTACGGCGCCCGCGTAGTAGTTTACGAATCAGCAATTTTCGCTCCTCTGGATGCAATCCGTGCATCACAGCGGTGGACCCTGATGGGCACCAGCAGAAACGTTAAATGCGATGAGAGGCGTTTTACCCCAGAGCACTCCTTGCTCCGGTGCAATTGCTATGGGGTGCAACCCAAGCGAGAATGATTTTACTTATCAGGCAAGTTACATAACTAAGAAAATAACAATATACTTAATAAGATATATCTTAATTTTTTGTCGTCCATATCTTACAACCAAGGTCTAAAATCTACAGGCATCCGTCCGGTGAACGTGAAGAAAAGCCCCCTCCGAAGAGGGGGCCTAGGTTGGATATCGGTCAGGTGACCAGCTGCCTGGCCAGGGCCATCTCGACAGAATCACCATCCGTATTGAGGGCATCCAGGCCCGACTCGGGCACGTCTCCCGACGTGCTTTGGGCCACGGCGATCTTCTTGGCCATCAGCGACAGGCAGGCGATCTGTGACGATCCGGCATAGCCGAGGTAGAGCACCTTCACCGGCTGCCGCTGGCCGATCCGCCAGGAGCGGCGGGCGGCCTGCTGCAGGGTGTAGACGTTCCAGCCCGTCTGCATGAAGACGATGGTGGGGAAGTCCAGCAGGTCGAGCCCGGTCTTCACCAGGTCCGGATTGGTGATCAGCACGTCGATACCCCGATCGACTTGATCGGCAATCCAGTCCTCTCGCCGCTGGGTCTCCACGCTGGAACGCAGCACCACGACCTTGAAGCCGGCCTGGGTGAGCACCGCCTTGAGTCGGCTGCTGGTATCGCGCTTGCCGGTGTAGGTCGTGTAGACCAGCACCTTGCGCCCCTCCGCCTTCTCTCGCCGGCATATCTCCACCAGCTCCCGCTCCTTGGGCATCGGCTGCTGCTCGCCATAGAGGCTCTTCACGAACGCCAGCAGGCTGCCCGAGCGCGGATGCTTAACCGTTTCCGGTCGGAAGCAGCAGTCCGGCCAGGCCAGCAGCGCATTGAGCACCACGCCCAGCAGGGTGGTGTCCTTGCGTGCCAGGGCCTGTCTGAGCTCGGCGGTCAGTTGACCCTCGAGCCGCCGGTAGGCAAAGGCCTGCTCGTCGTCCATCGGCACCTCGATGAAGTCTTCATCGTAGGGCGGCAGCACGTTGCCACCGATGTCCCTGAGCTTGAGGAAGACGGTGAAGGGCAGCACGTAGCGCATGATCCCCTTCGGGCCGAAGCCCGGGGCCTTGACGGTGCGCACCGACAGCTTCTTGCCTCGTGCTGTCTTGTGCGCGTCGCCGTCGCGCTCGGTGTAGATGTCCTTCAACACCCCGTGGTCACGCAGAAACGACATGGCCGCAGGCCCCATCGATCCGCGCCCGTTGGGGCGATACCCGTCCTCGAGCATCTTCGGCGTGAGGATGCGGAACAGCAGGTGGAACAGGTCATCGGCGTAGCCGCCCATCAGGGTGCCGGTCAGCAGCAGCGACTTACGCGCCTTGGCTGCCAGCACGCCCATGGCCTGGCCCTGGGCCGACCCGGCGTTCTTGTACTCATGCCCCTCGTCCACGATCAGCAGATCGAAGGTGTGATCCGGCAGCTGGCGTTTGATGAACTCGGTCGGCTGATAGCCTCCTTCGCCGAAGCCGAACTCCATCGTGGCCATGGCCCGCTCCATGCGGGCCGCCTGCCGGTCGGAGAACACCAGCTCCCCGTTCTCATCCATGAGGTTGATGAACTCGTGGAGGTTGTCACCCAGCAGCGTGGCCAGGAACTCCTCGCCGAACTGCTGCACCAGACGCTCTGACGAGACCTTGCCGATGGTAGGCAGCTTGCGCAGCGCCTTGAGCACCAGGCCCCGCTGCAGGCTGCCCGTCGCCCGCTGTGGCCGCATCAGCGTCCAGAGAGGGCTGTGACAGTGCCGGCACTTGTGGCGCCGCTCCTCACGGAGAAACTGCGACAGCGATACCGCTTCGTTGTCGCTGTCGATCACCGTGCCACCGCACTGGGGACAGGCCGCCAGCTCGCCGCCCGGCACGCGCTTGCGCACCGCGGCGGGTCGCCAGTGGAAGCCCATGCGCATGCGCACACGCCCCAGGATGAAGAACTCCGGCCGCCCATCGGACGGCTGGCCCAGGGCCTCACGGAGCTTGAGCAGCTTGACCAGGGTGTCCGGGCCGTTCAGCACCCAGACCCTGGCCTGATCGACGGTCTCCAGAATCTCCCGCCGCCACTTGTAGACCAAGTGGGGCGGCGCGATCACCAGGAAGCGCCGATAGCCCTCGCCGTGACAGACCGCCGCGGTGGCGATGGCCATCATGGTCTTGCCGGTGCCCATCTCGGCGTTGATGATGCCCGCCGGCTCGTGCCGGTCGAGCAGAAGCGCCGAGATGGCCTGGACCACCTCGGCCTGCTCGGGGAAAGGCGCTCGCTTGAGGGCCGCCATCACGGCCTGGCGACGAGGGTTGGCCTCGCCGTCATAGACCGGGGGATGGGAGCGGTTGAGCGAGGCCAAAAGGCCATCGCCAAACTCCTCCACAAAGGCGTTGAGGTCCACCTGAGGCCCGAAGGCCTCGCTAGACAGCGCCATGCCAGCACGCGCCGGCAGCTGAGTGATGTCGTTCATGTCCGTCTCCTTGTGCACAAGAAAACGGCGGACACTCCCCTCCCCTGGCGGGTTGGAAAGGCCCGCCGTGGGGAATGGCGCCCGGGGCGCCGGTCAGTAGTCGTCTGGCAGCAGCAGCGTGGTAGCGCTGCGATCCGCCTCGGTGATGATCCAGACGGTGAGCAACTCACCGATCCGGTAGGACGAGAGCAGCCTGTCACCGTGAACCAGGGCCTGCTCATTGCTCTGGCGGTCCTCCTCAGGCACGTCACCCCAGTCGCCGGTGACGTGTCGTCGGAGCAGCGCCATGGGCGAGACCTCGCCCCGCTCCACCATCTCGTTCACGGCCCGAGTCATCACCACACGCCCTACATCGAAGCGGCGTGGATCCGGCCTCGCGGCACGTTCGGCGACCCGGTTGAGCGGCTCAGGAGCATCGCCTGCCTCAGCATCGGCCGTCTGATCATCCTCTTCCGGCTCGCCATCATTGGCCGCCGGCGTCGAGGTAATGGTCAGCAGCTGCCCACAGCGAGGCGAGTCTGGCGTCATCTCCCAGGCGCGGATCACCGGCACAAAGCGGTCGGTGAGCACGCGGGTCTCGGTGATGGAGCCATCCTCCCGCTCGGTGAACTCGGTCTTGGCGACCTTATCCTTGTGGGTGTTGCCCTTGACCACCAGGCAGCGCCCGTTGGGCGCGGTGACCACGCCGGAGATCGCCCCGGCCGCCAGCGACAGGGCCAGATGCCAGGAGGAGAGTCGACGCACCGGAGGACGCGGCGCCTGGCCGGTCTTCCCGAACACGCTGCCCACCTCGGGCCAGAGCCCCTTCAGCCGCCCGACCTCATCGGCCAGCTGCTCGGCATCGAGCGACACGCGGTAGAAGTGGCGCAGCTCGCCCTGAGCCGCCGGCACCGCGTAGGGCTCGAAGGGCCACACCTCCGGGATCACCTCGGGTATGACCTCCTTGCTTCCCACGCGCAGCAGCTGGGCGCGCATCGCCTTGGCCTCCTGGCTGCGCTCCGCCTCACGGCGTCGCACCCGGCGGCCCAGGATCACCACCTGCTGAAAGTCATTCACGGCGGCGCGGAAGACCCTCAGCTCGGTGAAGTGGTTGACCAGCCAGCCGGTCAGCTCCTTGTCCAGGGCGTAGTCGGGAACGATCAACACCATCACACCCCCGACCTGCAGGGTGCCAACGGTGCGCTGGTAGAACAGCTTCTCCAGGCGCCTGCGCCCCTTGCCCTGATAGCTCTCGTAACCGGCGTGGTCGGCCAGCAGGTCGCCATAGGGCGGGTTGAGCCACAGGCAGCCCATGCTGCGCGGTGAGATCACCGTGTCCATCAGGTCGCCCTGCAGGCCTCTATCCACCAGGCCATGCATCGAGGCGGCCCGCTCGGCGTGATACTCCACCCCGCAGGCCTGAACACGCTCGCGCCCCAGATGGTGCGCAAGCTCGGCGATGGCGGCCCCCTCCCCCGCACAGGGGTCGAGCACGCGCATCCGGCCGGCGCTTGCCGGGCTCAGCGCCTGAAGCACCCGCTCCAGCGACGCCTCATCCGTGGGGAAGTAGCCATTCCTGGCGAAGTTGCGCGCGATGCGCTGAAACATCAGTGCCATGCGACACCTCCTGTCGATTGGGTGTAGTAGGCGCGGCCAGAATGGCCGCACCAGGGTGGAGCGAGCGCTCAGGGCTCGGGGGTAAGCACGCCGGCGCGGATCATGCCGCTGAGGCGCAGGGCCAGGTCGTTCTCATCGAGTGAGATCGCCCAGGCCTGAATCGGCCCCTGTGAGAACGAGGCCGGCAGTACCGCCTGCTGGGCATGCAGCAGCGTCATCACCGGCGCCTGCCAGTGATCCAGCAGGGGCAGCGGGCAGAGCTCCCGCACGCGAGGCCATAGCTGGTCATCCACCGGGCAGGCACCCTCCTCGTCGTCGAGCAGGGCGATGCTGTGCAGGTTGGCGCGATCCGGCGAGATGCAGCGCTGATCGAAGAGCCACACGTGCACCAGGGTGCCGAAACGCGTCTGGCGCAGCCGGGCGGAGCGCCGGGAGTAGCGGTCCATGTCGCCAAAGACCATGGCGTGGCGAGTGTCGCCCTGGCAGAGATGCAGGGTATCCAGGCCATTGTCTGCCGTTGGCAGCGTCAGCCTGGCCAGCAGCTCCTGCAGCGCCGTATCCCGCCCCCACAGGGAGAGAAACAGGCACTCACGCTGCCGGCCGATACAGAACGCATCGGCGTACAGGTCCAGGCACTCATCGAGGGTGTAGAGGTCGGGCATGATGGCCTCCATCGGTTAGCGAAGATCGATGGGGACATCCCGAGCCCAGGGCATCGAGATGCCCCGGTGGGGAGTGGCTGCCTCAGGCAGCGGCTTGCCAGGTCTGAGTCGGTGCCTGGAATCGGTAGCCCAGTTCCTTCAGTCGACTCACCTGACGGCGGAACAGCGCCCGGTCCACGGTGGGATCCAGCTTGACGCTCGGCCCCAGGGGCCAGAGCAGCCCGAAGAGCTCGGCATCGGGATGGGCTTCCTGGCCAGCGGCGTGGGTATCCGGGGCTTGGTGCCCTGGCGCCTCGCTGGCTGCACCCTGAGACGGCGGAGCCGGCGCGGGCGGAGCCGGCGGCTCTCCCGGCGCAGGCGTGGATGGGGCTGGCGGCACAGAGGGCGCAGGTGCGGCCCCCTCCTCCTCCAGCGGGTCCATCTCCGCGGAGTCGAAGCGCGGGCCATGCTGGGTCACCAGCATGCCGTCCTCGGTCAGCAGCATCTCGCCGACCTTGGCACGCACCTCCACGACCAGCCGGCCACCGGAGAAGTAGCTCGCCGGACGAATCTCGAGCAGCAGAAACTCGCCCTCAAACACTCCTTCGCTGAACTGGTCCAGCTGAGGGTCCTTGATGACGAACTCGCCGATCGAGGCCGCCAGCCGGCCCACGTTGAAGGGGCCGTTTCGCCCATGAATGGTGCGGACGGTGAGCCGCCCGGGGATCTTGATCATCACCAGACTCCTGTTCGACAGGATGCAAAAAGAGCGGACGGGGCCGGCAGTGCCGGCACCCGTCCAAGGGTCTCGGGCAAGTGCCCGAGGTATCAGAGATAGCCCCGCTCTGCGAAGGAGACCGAGTCCGAACCGCCCACCACGATGTGGTCGAGCACGCGCACTTCGATCAGACCCAGCGCCTCCTGAAGGCGCTGGGTGATGCGTCGGTCCGCATCGCTCGGGTCGGGCTCTCCGCTCGGGTGGTTGTGGGTGAAGATCACCGCACCGGCGTTATGGTGCAGCGCCGCCTTCACCACCTCCCGCGGATAGACCGAGGCGGAATCGAGGGTGCCGTGGAACAGCTCGCTGAACTCGATCACGCGGTGCTGGGTGTCCAGGAAGATGGCACCAAACACCTCATGGTCGTAGCCGGCCAGCTTGAGCCACAGGAACTCACGCACCCGATTGGGCGTGGTGAGCTTCATGCCCTTGGAGACGGAGCGCTCCACCACCTGCCGCGCCGCATCGATGACGCGGTCATCGGGGGCCGCCAGGTAGTTGCCGTCGCTGTCGCGCACGAACAGCTGAGGCGCATTGGATGGGGAATAGCGAGACTCTGCCGGGAGGGCAGCTGCTGAAGTGTGTGTCATGACCAGTACCTCCGGACATGACCGGGACCGCCCCCTCCGGGAGCGATGTCCCGGTCGGGGTGGGTAGTGAGGAAGGATTACGCGGCGAAAAGCTGCGCGTGGTTCAGCTCGTCGTAACGGGCCACCAGCAGGTAGTCACCGTGCTGGCGGTCGTTTTGCACCACGAGGGCCTCGAGCTCGAGAGCCAGAGGCTGGTGAGGGTTCCCGCTGGGCGGGAGGCGATGATGCGTCAGCCGTACCGCCTGGGTCCCTGCCGGATACCCGGACAGCTGGCTGGCCAAGCTCTGCAGCAGTAGCTGGAATCGTTCGATGGGAGTGACCCCATGCTCCGAGACCACGTGCTCTGCGACGTACATGCAGTCATCCATGACCCGCTCGCTGATGCGAACCTTGCCCGCAAAACCGAAGTCACGCGCCAATAACGACATATCGTAGGATTTCATGGTGGATCTCCTGCGGTGGTGCACACAGGGGACACACCTTCCCCACCGGGGAATGTGAATCCCCTGGTGGGTGATGGCACATGAGTGCCGAGGAAGACGTGCTGCATCCAGCCCGGGCGGGTGGCCTCGTCTCGGGATGCGCGAGGCCTTGGGAGGTGGCGTACCGCCAAAGCGGCGCACCCTTGAAACGCCTGGGTGCCGGGGTGCCTCGGTTGGTGCCGGTCGAGACCACCGGGCCGCCATGGGCGACGCTTGCATAGGTAAGCTTACGTCGCCGATAGTCGCAGTCAAGCCATGGACTCGCATACTAAGTGGCCCGCTTTCGGCCGAGGCTGTGTGAAAACTCGAAAAAAACTGAGACGCGCAGCAGGCCATTGATCAGCGTGCTGGATTCCCCCGCCGTAACGGCTTCCAAGCGTCCCAGCGTCGCGATCACGCGTTGGCGCGACTTGCCGGCTTCGGCGCGGTACGACTCGACGAGCTTCACGTAGCGGCGCGGCCCGGATTCGGTGACTTTGACGAACATGCCACCACCATAGACAGCCTACTCATCTATTAGCATGGCACTACGAAAAAAAACGTGTCACTACAAGAATGTTGGCCCCGATTCGATAAGCCACTGAATTCCTGTCATGGCGGCTGGAGTCGTTGATTCTTGATTAGGCCCTTGAATCATAACCGATTTTCAGCCGCCTTTTTCATGTCCTTTCCAATATCCGGGTTAGGGTTAGGGTCAGTGGTTGATTGTTCATGCGACAGGACGAGCTGGATCAGCCGGCGTAAGCTAAACAGCTACAAATTTTAAAAACTGTCAACGATGCTTTTTCATGAAAATAGGATCGGCTGTGGCCAACCATGTTTCTCCTTGTATCTTTTCCCAAACTAATTCTTCAATGATACGGGCTACTTCCTTTGATGCACGGGATCGGATGCGCGCGGTGGGAAATGAAACATTCACGACTCTTGAAATAGCTGGGTTTGCCACACGGCAAGCTACCAAGTCCTGACAGAAGCCATCGTTAAAGGCAGCCGATGACATGATTGTGTAACCATATCCCTTGGAGACGAGGCGCTGAATTTCGCCGAAGGCATCGATTTCGATAACTACATTGATCTTTACAGCTTGCTTATTGGCTTGCTTTTCTATCAGAGTGCGGAGCCCGTGTTCTGGTCCAGGAAGAATAAGATTGATGTCACTCAGCGCAGAAAATTGAACATCCCCGCTTGAGTTCTTGTAGAAATTGAGGCTTTCTTCGTTCTTTCCGACGAGTAATAAATCTTCTCGGGCGAGAGAGGTAATCGAAACGCCTGGTGGAGCACTAGCTCCGAAGGTAATACCAACATCAAGGATGTCACCCTGAAGCCATTGGATAATGTAACCCGACATGCTTTCCACGATCCTCAACTTGACTCCTGGGATCTCTTCCATGCAACGCTCCAATATGGGTGTGGCAAAGCTGGCAATCAGGGAGGTCGGCAGGCCAAGTCGCACAAGTCCGACAGGTGACTGGCGAAAAGAGTTCATTTCTGCTTCCGCATTCTCGAGCTGCCGTATGATGATACTTGCATGTTGAAGAAGTTCCTGCCCTTCTTCGGTGATCTGGATGCCTTTGCTCGTCCTCTGAAATAGCACAACACCAAGTCTATCTTCTAGTGTTCGCATTCGCGAACTGACAGACGGCTGTGACATGTGCAGGAGTGCTGCAGCTCGAATGAAGGAACCACTTTCCGCCACAGCGACAAGACATTTGAGATCTTTGAGGTCCATTGCAACAACCTTTCTAAAACCTGAATCCGTGAAGCCGGCGCCGACACTTTCCCTATCACCGCCAGCGAGCATTTTTTGACTTCCGGCCCCATCTCCATCGCCCAACGCATGCCTACGATGGCCGCCCCTTGCTGCGAGGACCGGCGACGACGGTCCGTGTTGTCATGAATTTCTACCCGCCGAGCACGCTGATTCTGGCTGCTGGTGACCATAACCTCTGCTGGGTGGCTTTGTTCGACAGGCGATCAGCATGGCGTTCCTCGCGGATAGCGCAAGCGGCTGCGCAGAGTGGTAAACACCGTCATGCGCCCGATGTCATGCCCGACGTCGAGGATGATCTGTCGCGCCTTGTGGATCATGAGGGCCGCACGATGCACCAGCTCTTGCAACACTGTGCGTAGCCGGCGCCGCTTGGCGGGATGGCGTACCGGACTCAGCTCGCCTGTCATGCCCATCTGGCCCATCAACCAGCAACTGGCCATCGCGATCCGTGGTGCGCTCCACCAGACGCATCACGCGCTTGACGACGTATTCGCCCTTGTTGTCGTCGCGGATCGAGACGGTCTGCGTCCACAGCGCCTGGCGCTTACCGGGGCGTAGCTCCAGGCCCAGACACCACCCTTCGTTGCCCAGGTAAGCGGCAATCGGAGTGTAGCCGTCGACCTTCTGGTAGGTCCGCGAGACGCCTTCCTTCTTCGAGTTGCTGTTATCCATGACGAAGGTGTCGATGTCCAAGCAGACATGTGTCGTCTCGGCGGTGATCGGTGCCTCGACCAGTGACAGCAGGGTGGTGGACCAGCTGGCGGTGAGCGCCTGCAGGTCATTGGCGGCAAACTTCTCCAGCCACTGTCGCAGCGTCGCCGTGCTGGGCACCTTCTGCAGGGTCAGCAGCTGCTGGAAAGGCTTGTCGCGGCGGAAGTTCTCAATGGCGTTATAGTCGCTCATGCCCAGGCACAGCAGGCCCAGGTAGCTCTTGATCACGTCACTGGTGCGCATGCCGAGCGTGGTTGGGAAGCGGCTGTCGATGCTGTCGACGCCGGCGATCTCGAGGCACTGCCCGATGATCGACAGACCGGCATGGCTGGTGAGGGTGCGGCGACTGGCGCGGAACTTGACGTTGGGCATGGATGGAACTGTCTGGGTGAACGGCGATAATGGCTATATTGCCATTCGGGTCAGTGGGTTAGAAGACTTTTAGGGCGCCAGTCTCACGCATTCAGGCAAAATCAATGCTCGAATGTATTCTCCCTACTATGAGGCCTATATTGCCTCCTTTACGATGCCTGTCAAGCTTGTTGGAACACGGGATCACGCCTGAGGGGGCACTAGAAAATCCATAAGAAAACCAGAATGATATGAATGAAAAGACCTGCATGGGTCGTCATGGTGTAAGTCGCTAAATACACAACCAGGCCAAAGGTGACCCATGCAACCGGATTATTCACCAGGCAGGCGTGAAAATGAAGGTGGCGAATGATATTCTCTAAGAATCAGTCAGTTCCGGAAAGAACACGATCCCAAGAACCCGGCTTATTCATGAGGGCGCTGGTTGAGTGGATTGGCGGCCCTGGTCGCCAACACTGGACCTCAACCGCCGCATGGGCAGCGTGAGAACCTGCTGCGTATGCAAAAACAGTGCACATATTTTTGCTGCTTATAGCTTTCAGGAATGGCTTGCGGTCATCCGTGCAACCGTCATCGTCAGCCGAGGTGGGGCTGCCTTGCGCATGGATCGGTTGTGGTATCGCCGGCGAGTCAGCCCAGCGCGGTCAGCTTCGGCAGCCCCTTCAGCAAGGCGGGCCACCATTTGTCAGCCGCATCGCCCAGGTGAACGGTGATGCGCCGAGCGTGAAGCGAGAGCGTCGCCGCTACCTTGAGTACCTGCTCGCGCATCCGGCCCAGGCTCCAACCCTGCCGGGTCTGGCACACCAGCAAGCAGCGCAGGCCATGCAGGACCTGATAAGCGTAGAGGCTCAGCAGCAGGCTCACCTCGTTGCGGGCCATGACCGCCTGAACCGTGGAGACACCGCGATCCGTCGACGACAGGTGCACATCCAGCGCCGACTTCACCTCACCCATGTGGGCCTCGGCGCTCCCGCGCTTGCGATAAAGCGCCAAGACCTTCTCCGACGGCCAGTCGAACTTGCCGAGGTTGGTGACCAGGAAGAAGGCATGCAGCAGCAGGTCATCGGGGCGCTCCTGCACGACCAGCACCACGCGCCGTGGCGCTGGCCAGGAACCGGCTTGGTACTCAAGGTCATGGCACCATTCTCGAGGCTGTTCAGGAGGTCGGCCGCGGGGCCGCTTCAAGTATGGCGCCGCCAGTTTTTGAAGGCCCTTGTGGCTGCGTAACCGGCCCAGGTACTCGATGTCGTGCGCTTCCAGCGCCTCCAGCGTATCGTTGTCGGTGAAACCGGCATCGATGCGCACCCGAACCTGGGCGCCGGTGCTCTCGTTGAGCCGCTTCACCAGGTGGGGGGTCCAGGTGTCGGCATTCTCGGCCGGACCGGCGTTGCCCTCGCGCAGCAGGCCGCCCACCATGTCGCCGGTTTCGGCCAGCGAGGCGACCAGCGGCGAATAGATACGTGCGCCGTACAGGCCATGATAGGCCGAACCGCCCTGGTGGCCGTGAACCTCGATCGGCAAGCCGTCGATATCCAGCGTCAGTTGCTTGGGACGTTCGCCGTTCTTCAGCGAGGTCAGGCGCCAGATCACCAGCCGCAGCAGGCCTTCGTGCACGGCATCGATGTTGTCGTCGTGACCGAGGCAGGTTAGCAGCCTGGACAGCGTGGCTTGAGAGGGCCGCTCCTGTGCCAACGGCGTCAGTCCGCGCGCATCACTGCAGGCCAGCTGCCAGAGCGGATCACGTCGCAGCGTGTCGGTATCGCTGAGATCGATCCAGCCCATCGCCCGCTGCAGCACCAAGGTGCGTATCTGGCTGGCCAGCGAGTGGCGAATGCGCAGCAGATGGCGCGGATCGACCAGGTTGTCGTCGAGCGCCTCGATCACGCCGCTGCTGTCGAGGGCTTCGCGCAGCAGCAGCGCGCCGCTGTCGCTGGTGGTGCGCTGGCCGCTCAGCTCGACACGGACAGAGCCGTTGCAGGAGGGCGTCCAGGTGGATAGGCTTTCACCCATGGCGAGTGGTCCTCTTAAATCGTGTTCTGGCAGGAACATCCTGATTCTACAAGAGAAAACCACTCGCCATCTTCGTTTTCAGGTCGGCCTCGTGAATAAGCCGGGAAGAAACCATTCGCCATAGGTGAAACCATATCAGTTGGCGCTTTACCGCAAGCGTGGCAAGGCCGAGGCCCATATGGGCGAGCTGAAGTCGGCACTCAACGTCCACCTCTCGTCGACGGACCGGTGTGGCTTCAAGCCCTGCGGCATGCCGTCAGCAGGCGCACCACGCTCTCGGCGCGGTCGGCGAGCAGCTCGGCACAGCGCGACAGCGCCTCGTCCAACGACATAGGGCCATCGGCCAGGGCAAAGGCGGCGCTGATGCCCTCGTCATGGGCGGCCTGCCAGCCCTCGCCGAGTCGGCCCGCCAGGGCCACCACCGGCACGCCCCAGAGACGGGCGCGGCGGGCGATGCCCACCGGCGTCTTGCCGGCCAGGCTCTGGCCGTCGAGCTGGCCCTCGCCGGTGATCACCAGCTCGGCGTCGTCGAGCAGGGCATCGAAGCCCACCTGGTTCATGACCAGCTCGATGCCGGGACGCAGCTCGGCTCCCAGGAAGGCCCGGGCGGCGAAACCCATGCCGCCGGCCGCCCCGGCGCCAGGCAACCCGCGGTGATCGACGCCCAGGGCACTGGCGGCGAAGTAGGCGAAACGCGCCAGCGCCGCATCCAGGCGAGTCACCTCCTCGGCGGTGGCGCCCTTTTGGGGACCGAACACGGCACTGGCACCGCGATGGCCCAGCAACGGATTGTCCACGTCCACCGCGGTGTCCACCTTCAAGCCGGCCAGACGCGGGTCGAGGCCCGCCAGGTCGAGCCGTTCCAGGCGCTCGAGGGCCGCCCCACCCGCTGGAAGCTCCTGCCCCGCGGCATCCAGCAGGCGGGCGCCCAGGGCCTGCAGCATGCCGGCGCCGGCGTCGTTGGTAGCGCTGCCGCCGAGCGTCAAGAGCAGCCGTTCGGCGCCGGCGTCCAGTGCCTCGCCGATCAGTTCGCCGACGCCATGGGTGGTGCTGTGCATGGCGCTGCGTTCGTCACGCGCGAGCTGCTGCAGGCCGCTGGCCTCGGCCAGCTCGATGAAGGCGCTGCGCGTCGCTGGCTGCCAGCCCCAGGCGGCCGGCCGCGGTCGCCCCAGGGCGTCCTGGACCTCGGTCTTGCGGCGTTCGGCGCCGGTGGCGGCGAGCAGGGCATCCAGGGTGCCTTCGCCACCATCGCCCATGGGGCACCGGATGGCCTCGACCTCCGGCAGGGCGCGACGAAGTCCTCGGGCGATAGCGTCGGTGGCGTCACGGGCGGGCAGGGCATCTTTGTAGCTGTCGGGGGCGATCAGGATCTTCATCGCGGTGGGGGTCCTCGTTGGCGTCGACGGTGTTCGGACTGCTACCCCAGCAAGTGCGGGATTATGACCTTGAAGTCGTAGCCCCGAATGAAGCGGTACTCGAACTCGGCCAGGTAGCGCGGTGCATGGTGGCAACGGATGGCATGGTAGGTGCCGGTGATGGTGTACTTGAGTCGGGTAGTCCGGGCGATTGCTCAACCCGCCCCCCCCCCACACACAGATCCGAGTATGCACGATTAGCGCACTCGGCTCCTCAATCACCAGTTTCGCTGAAGGCTCAGCACTCTCCGGGTAGAGCCGTCGGGCGACCCGCGGCTCTGCCCGGAGAAATCGAGTCGGAAGTGTCGAAGTCGGGTCCGTCACACATCCGCTTGGCTTCCCAAGCAACCAGGCATTTCCTGGCGCACTCCCGCTGATTTATCAGACCACAGGTGCCGATTTCAGGCCAAAACAGGGCAGAAAGTGCCGAACTCAAGGGAGCAGTTCCTCAGCGAGATCAAGACCGATCTCAACCTGGAGCGCTTGCCGTGCGGAAAGTTCTGCACCAATAACCTGATCCTGCATCTCGCCAAGTTGGCTTATCGACAGATTATATCATTACCTTTCTATCCCTTACCGGCGGAACGAAACTAAACTACTACGTTACGCGCCTCACCATGATAGAAGGCTTCAATATTATCGATTAACTGGTCTGCGAGACTTTGCACGGCTTCTTGGCTAGCCCAAGCCACATGCGGTGTGAGAATAACATTATGTCTCTTCGCGAGAGTCATCATAAGATGGTCACGAGCAGGAGGCTCCTCAGTCACCACGTCGAACCCAGCTCCAGAAACCAGGCCCTCCTCTAGCGCCCAGCCAAGTGCTTCTTCGTTCACCAGGCCGCCGCGCGCTGCATTGATAATAAGTGGTCTTTTTTCCATTATACTGAATTCGTGTTGGTCAAGAAGATTACGTGTTGAGGGGATTAGAGGGCAATGAAGCGTGATAATATCGCTTTGACGAAGCACTTCCTCAAAGGGAGTGTAAAGCGGCCCCATGCCCTGCACCCCCTTGTATGAGGAGAACAGAACGTTCATACCGAAGGCCTCGCCCAGTCGAGCCACGGATTTTCCCAGCACGCCGTCGCCGATTACCCCCAAAGTGGCATTGGCCAAATCATGAATAGGATAATCGAAATAGCAAAACTGAGCAGCATCCTGCCAGCGGCTATCAAGCACTGACTGTCGGTAGGGAATGATGCTACGCCTCAGTGCAAGAATGAGGGCGAAGGTATGCTCTGGCACGGTATTTTTAGCATAGTCCCGAATATTTGATACTGTCACATTCCTCGCCTTACAGGACTCAATGTCTATACGATCATAACCTGTGGCGGCGACAGCAATAAGTTTAAGATTTTTTGCACCTTCTATGGCCGCCTTCCCCAAGGGAACTTTATTTACGATAACGATTTCGGCATCTGCGATGCGTTCAGAAGCCTCTGATTCATGAGTGCTTTGATAAACTTTTATTTCATGGGGAAAGTTAGGCGTCCTGAGAACAGTCTCAGGAGACAATGTTTCCTTGTCAAGAAAAACGATTTTATAATTTCCCATTATATACACCTACCTCTTATCCTGATTTTAAAATACATCAAGCTTTACGATTACCAGCCATTACAAATGCCTGATCTAAAGCAACATATCATACGGCAATTATTTTGCTACTAGCTCTTTCTTTCCTTGATACGACTATTAGTTTTCAATAATGCGCGTGCCTGCTCGACCACTGGAAGGTCAACCATTTTTCCTTGATAACTAATGGCACCACGCCCTTCCTCTAGAGCTTGCTCAAAGGTTTCGATTAAGGCTTTAGCGTGCGATACCTCATCGGCCGAAGGCGCAAACTCCTCGTTGAGAATTCCCACTTGATCTGGATGGATCGCAAACCCCCCCACAAACCCAAGCTCACGTGCTTCCTTAATAGTCTCACGATATTCCTTGAGATCAGAGTATCCGGCCACGGATCCTACGAAACCAAGTGGAAGACAACCAGCTGCCCTTGCAGCTGTCACCGCTTGCATATTGGGAATCATCAGAGATTTGTGGGTTGGTCGCATACCCATGGAAACTGCAAGGTCCTCTGCTCCGATGATGATCCCGACTACACGTGGATGCGCATCTGCAATTTCATTTATATTTGCTAGTCCTTCGGCAGTTTCAATCATTACGACAAAGTCAGTATGGCCTGGCTCCATTCCCCGTTCTCGCTCAACTTCGTCTACAATCTCGGCAACGGCCCGAACATGCTCGGCATTTGGAACCTTGGGAAGAGTCAAGGCAAGTACCGCGGGACGGATAGAAGCTTCTATATCTGGAATAGCAAGGCGCCAAGGTCGATTGATTCGAACCACCACGTCGCAACCTTTATCAGATAGCCTATCCGCCACCTCTCCCAGCTTCGCTCTGGCTAGTTCTTTCTGACTTGGCGGAATGGCATCTTCCATATCGAGTTGAATATTATCAGCCCCGCGTTCTGGAGCGCCATCAATAAATTTATCGTTCAGGACAGGAACGAATAGGAACGAGCGCCAGAAGGGAAGATCACGACTTATATCTCTCATGGTTGTTCTCCTGAATTTTCTCGATGTCCACCTAGTTCACGCAGGATTTCCTCATTGTGCTCACCAAGCACAGGTGCCGGTCGGCGGAAGACGCCAGGGGTAGAACTCATCCGGGGAATGATGTTATGCATTGGCAAGGTTCCCATGTCGGTGTCTGGAAGTTCCACCAGCACATCTCGGCCTATGACAAAGGGATGCTCCATGAGATCAGCGATGGAACATACCGGTCCGACTGTAACTCCGTAGCGCTCAAAGAGCTCTAGATTTTCAGCCTGGGTACGTTGCTTAATAAAACTCCCAATGATCTCGTCAAGTTCATCGCGGTTTCTGACACGAGCATCATTGTTCACGAACCTAGGGTCAGTCTTGAGTTCTGGCCGGCCGATGGTGTCGAAGACGCGCTCAGCCATAGTCTGCATAGAGCCAGACATCGCAACATAGCTGCCATCGGAACAAATATAGATATTACGTGGAGCGGTGTGCGTGGACTGGTTTCCGCTTCTCATCGTTGGCTTTCCTGTCAGCTTGTATTGGGAAGCCTCCGCTCCAATCATTGAGAATATCGGCTCGAAAAGCGAAAGATCGATGACTTGACCACCAGTGTTGTTAATTTCTATAGCCCTCAAAGCAGTCAGAACAGCACCGACACCGTAAAGACCGGCCACCATATCCGCCATAGCAAGAGGAGGCAGTGTCGGCGGCTTGTCAGGGTGACCATTGACATAGGCCCAGCCGGACATAGCCTCAACCAAGGTGCCGAAACCTGGCCTATTTTTGTAGGGACCTGTCTGGCCCCATCCTGATATCCTAAGAATAACCAGATTCGGGTTTTGTTTCAGTAATTCATCAGGTCCTAACCCCAATTTCTCAAGGGTTCCTGGTAAAAAGTTCTCGACTAAGATCTGAGCAGTATCAACTAGTCTCAGGAGATTGTCCTTTCCTTCAGTGGACTTTATATCGATCGAAAGGCTTCTCTTGTTGCGCGAATATACTTTCCAGTAAATGTCTGTTTCCTCGCAACGCCAATTACGAAGATCGTCGCCCCTTGTCGGATGTTCGACCTTAATCACATCAGCGCCATAGTCTGCCAGAACATGTGTGGTCATATTACCGGCGACAAGGCGGGACATGTCAACTACTCTTACGCCTTCGAGAGGACCTGAGGCTTCTGGTTTGAATGAATGCATGTCTGATTTTCCTTCCTTAAGAGAATTCGATCACGGGTTTGATTTCTTGATATGTTCTCATTCGCTCAAGTGCGGTATTGACATCATTCAACGAAAACCTGCCGGATAAAATTTTTGACATCGGAATCTGATCTTGGTGCTTGGCTGTAAAATCAAGAGCCTGCCAGTAGCTTCTAGCGTCACCGGAAAACGCACCGATTACATTGATGTTCTTTTTTACGATAGTTGACGGTTTTATGCTTGTCTCATGATCACCAAGCTGGCCCACGGTGCAATACCTTCCCCCCTTCCTCACGATATCAAGGCCTTCACTGAAGGCGGGAGGGTGGCCTGTGAATTCCATCACGATGTCTGCTCCTCTGCCCCCGGTGAGGCTGCGAATATCTTCCAACCGTTCATCATAAGTTGTTTGTTCAATGGAAATGACATGGTTGGCCCCCATCTCACCAGCTAGATCAAGCCTCGTGTTCGGAGAGCCGATAGCGATTACACTGCGGGCCCCTCTTGCACGGGCAACAGCGGTTGCAAGAAGCCCAAGTGGTCCGACACCTTGAATTACCACATGTTCATGGGCTTCGATCTTTCCAAGATTATTCATTGCATTCATGACTGACCGGAATGCGCAGGAGCAAAGGCTAGCGACATCGTCACTCACGGCATCCGGCACCTTGATTCGTCCGGATTGCGGCAGCACGTATCCAAACTCAGAAAACCCGCCAAGTAGATAAGGATATTTCGCCATGGTTTCAAACATGTAGGCGCGGCGGTTATCGCAGAGCGTAGGCTGGCGAGCGACCGTGCAGTAGTAGCAAGAACCACAGGACGTATGAGTCCAAAGAATCCTGTCGCCTATCTTGAGATCGTGACCGACACTATCACGTGAGGCGTTCTCCCCCATTGCAACGATTCGACCTGTCATCTCGTGACCAATGATCACAGGCAGGTCCACGTTAAGTGCTAGGGACCCCTGCGAAAGATGGACATCAGTACCACAGATTGAACAGGCCGAAGTCTTGACCAAGAGGGAACCAGGCTCCAGCTTTTCGGGGATTGGAACGTCTTCAATCTGAAGCGGCTCACCGAACTTACGCAACACAGCAGCTTTAGAGGTTTGGGGTAGTTTTGTCATAGTGCCTTTCCGTTTTCTAAAAGAAGCGATACCAGAGCGAGAGGCTCGGGATGAAGGTCAGGAGAAGAAGTGCAACTACTGCAGCCAGGAGGAACCATCCGAAATGTCGTAGCATCTCTACGAGGTGAACATTATTCGTTCGCGCAGCGACATACAGATTGGCAGCCAGTGGCGGTGTAAGCAGTCCAATTTCAATATTCGTCACTACCACAATTGCAAAGTGCACAGGGTCAATGCCAAAAGCAGCGGCAGAAGGAGCAAGCAAAGGCCCCATAAGAATCACAGCTGCGTTGGTCTCCATGAACATGCCGACAAGAAGCAGTAGCAAATTAATAGCTAGAAGAAAAAGAATCGGATTTTCAAACAACCCTGTCATCAAGGCAGCAAGATCTTGGGGAATCTGGTTAAGAATCAATGCCCTATTAAGGATTCCTGTCATGGCAATAATGAAAAGGATTGCGGCTGCAGGCACCGCTGCTGCATAAAATGTCTTTACCAAGCCATCGAAGTTAAGGCTGCGCTGGATAAATAAGACGCATATAGCATAGAGGCAAGCGACGGCAGCTGCTTCCGTGGGTGTGAATATTCCGCCATAGATCCCCCCGAGAACTATGATGGGCATGATTAGTGCTGCGCTGGAGCGTAATAGGGTATTCTTTGTGCGCTCCCTTACGCCATTTGATAAAACTGTGGAGATAGGGCTTTCACCACCTCCTTCAAGAACACGTTTTGATCGGAACCAGTGAACAATTGCGAAGCATAGTGTAAGCAAGATGCCGGGTACGATGGTGGCAATAAAGAGCTCAGTAATTGAAACACCAACGGTGGATCCGTATATAATAAGAGGTATCGAAGGCGGTATGAGCACACCCAGAAGACCGGATGCTGCGTTTAGGGAGGCAATGTAGCTTCTTGGATAACCTCGTTGACGCATTTCGGGACCGATGGTAGAGCCGATAGCTGCCACTGTCGCGACAGATGACCCTGTAATTGCCCCAAAGAACGCACTAGCGAGAATCATAACATAACCAAAGGAAGCACGGATGCGCCCGATAATCTGATCAGCAGTTGCGGCAAGGGATTGTGCAAGTCCACCTCTATTCATTAGTTCACCGACCAAAATGAATAACGGGATGGCAACAAGTGCAAAGCTTGAGATGTTATCGTACGGAATAGTGCTCAGACCATCAATCCAGATATTCAAGCGGTCGGCATTAATAAATACGGTAAGCGCGAAAGCCGCTGCGATGGGCGTTCCGATGATCAGCATGCCCAACAATCCGAAGATAACGATACTCATTGAGCACCTCCCGTGCGCTTGATACCAAAGCTGAGTCGGACGATGTCAATCACGGCATGGATGAGCATTAGACCAGATCCAATGACGATGCATATCATTGGAATCCATAGCGGTGTACCCATGTCGATCAGTCGCTCACCTGACATTCTTGCGTAAGAAAAAAGGCCCCAAGATAGCCAAGTAAAATAGCCTGCAAAGCTCGCCATCGCCAGCGAAGCTGAAATTCTTACGAATTTGACAAGTATTTTACTTTTAATCAGATCGACAACATCGATTGTGATATGCTGATGTAGATAACTGCACAGTGCTGCGCCAATGAATGTCAAAGGTGACATAGCGACGATCGCAATCTCCCCATAACTCGGCAGGGGCAAGCCGAAAAATCTTACTGCAACCCCCGCAATTATAGCTATCATAATTACCACAAGCGAAAGTGCTGCAACTCGTTTCTCAAACCCTCCCAGCAGATATTCAATATTATCTAGTAGCTTACCTAAGGGAGGCTCCGCGCCGATCGCGCGGGCCCTTTTTCTTCGATACTCGTTGTATTTATTTATCGGCATCAGTAACACCAGCTTCTTTTCTCAAGGCCTGAGTACGTTCGGTGCCATAAGTATCTTCTAGATCGGCCCAGAGAGACCGGCCTAGCTCAACAAATCGCTCCATTTCACATCGGAAAGTCTGTGAATCTCGATGCCACCCTAAGGGAGGCTCCGCGCCGATAGCGCGGGCCCTTTTTCCCCGATATTCGTTGGGTTTATTTATCGGCATCAGTAACACCAGCTTCTTTTCTCAAGGCCTGGATACGTTCGGTGCCATAAGTATCTTCTAGTTCGGTCCAGAGAGACCGGCCTAGCTCAACAAATCGCTCCATTTCGACATCGGAAAGTCTGTGAATCTCGATGCCACCATCTGCAATTCCCTGAAGGTATTCCGAATTTTTCTCTCGGTTGTTCTCGATCTGCTCCGCAGCGGCATCCTCAGCACAGACGTTTATGATTTTTTTATTTTCTTCCGACAGTTCATCCCAGAATCGCTGACTAGCAGTTATCGTACCCATGGCATAGACATGGTTAGTCAATGTCATGTAATTCTGTGCTTCGAATAGTCTTGAATTGTAGGTGATACTTGCACCATTATCCTGGCCATCAACTGTGCCCTGCTGGAGAGCGACGAAGAGCTCCGGAAACGGTAGGGTTACGGCCTGTGCTCCTGCGGCATCGAACAAACTTCTGATTGATTCAGAACCCGGCACACGGAGCTGTAGTCCATCAAGGTCATCGATAGACTCCACTGCATGTCTGGAATTAGTAAGGGCACGAAACTCAAGCTCGAAAAAGCTAAGTGTCTCCATGCCGCGATCTTCCAGAGTTTCCCGTAGCGTGGTCTGTAAGATACCATCAGGGTTGTAAAAGATTTCGTCAACTTCCTCAAAACTGCTTGCTATATAAGGTAGATAATGGATATCCAGCAGAGGGTCGAGACCTGTCAGAGACCCTGGATTCAGGAATGCGAATTCAAGACTGCCGCGAGAGAGGCTCCGGCCGAGAGATTCATCCCCGCCGAGTTGACTGTCTGGAAAAACTGTGACTGACACCTGCCCCTTACTGTCTTCGGTAACGCATTGGGCGAATTCTTGGCTGGCCACGTCCACTGGGCTCCCGCTTGCGAACACGTGGCCCAAGCGTACCTGCTTTACTTCTTGCGCTGCGACTGGGTGGATGATTAGTGATGTGATAATTGTTGCAGCCGGCACAGTATATTTTGTTATCTTCATGGTCATTATTACCTGTTTAATTTGTGTGATTGGATTTATTCTTATATTTACTTGAGTCATCCGTGATTAAAGACAACTGTCTTTGAAACGGTGAATTCCTTGAGAGCCTCGAGTCCTTTTTCTCGACCGTGTCCACTTTTCTTGAAGCCGCCAAACGGTAGTTCGATCCCTCCCCCGGCGCCATAACCGTTGATATAGACCTGCCCTGCCCGCACGGCCTTTGCGAGGCGCATCTGACGGGCTCCGGAATCGGTCCAGATACCCGCAATCAACCCGTAATCTGTTCCGTTAGCCAGTCGGATGGCATCGGTTTCGTCATCGAATGGGATTGCGGATAGTACAGGGCCGAACACCTCTTCCTTTGCCAGCTCGTGTTCGCGAGGCACAAGGCGGAAGAGCGTTGGCGTCACAAAGAACCCCTCCTTTGAGGCTGATACATCAAGCTCACCTTCAGCCCCGATCTCAATGCCATCCTTCTTCGCTCGTTCTAGGAATCCCAGAACCCGCTCCAGCTGCACCTTCGAAATCACCGGACCGCAATCGAGATCAAGCTCGTGTGAACCGGCTCTTAGTTGCTTAAAGCGCTTGGTCAACGCCCCCATAAACTCATCATAAATCGAACGCTCGATCAGCACTCGGCTACCTGCGGAGCAGGTCTGACCAGTATTCTGAACAATGGCTCCCACAATGGACTCGATGGCTTTAGCTTGGTCGGCGTCAGAAAATACGATCTGCGGAGATTTCCCGCCCAACTCAAGAATGCAGGGCACATGATTCACAGCGGCCGCATTTTGGATCAGAGTGCCCACTTCGGGCGATCCGGTGAAAGAAATTAGATCAATGTCCGGATGAGCGCTCAGGGCAGCCCCGGCTTCTTCGCCGAGTCCGGGCACCACGTTGATGGCGCCATCGGGAAAGCCTACCTCGGCCGCAAGTTCGGTGAGGCGTATGCAAGACAGGCAGGCCTCTTCGGCCGGTTTCAGTATTGCAGCATTCCCTGCGGCCAAAGCTGGGCCCAACGCACGGCCGAACATCTGAGCCGGATAATTCCAAGGGATGATATGACCTGTCACACCCCGTGCCTCGCGCAAGATCATCACTTGGTGGCCGGGCATGAACGGAATGGTGTCCCCATGAATCTTGTCGGCAGCTCCAGCATAGAACTCGAAGTAGCGGGCTGCAGCCTTTACATCATCGCGAGCTCGCTTTAATGTCTTACCGGTGTCGTTGGCCTCGATTTCAGTAAGCTCATCCTCGTGTTCGAGAATTTTCTCGCTGAGCTTCGTCAACAGTCGACCCCGGTCAACGGCGGGCATCTGTCCCCAAACGCCCTCGAAAGCGCAGCGGGCAGCTTTGACAGCAGCATCAATTTCAGGAGCACCGCCGCGAGCGATGGTTCCAATTTGCTTCCCCGTAGATGGTGCGATCATTTCTAGCGTCTGGCCACTTTCTGGTTTCATCCAGTGACCGCCTACGTAAACTGAATCACCATTCATAATTATCCTCCGAGACTGTTGAGACTGCTTAGATAAAGCTGGCAGGGAGAGCGCCATAGAGCAAACTACATTTTTTCTCCTTCGCTATAGATAATGTCTATACCAAGAGGTGCTGAAGAATACCTATGTCCTGTATTGACCCCGGGTCATTCAACAGGCGGAGGCGTATTCCGCGCCATCGTGACCGTCCGTTCCTTTTCATCTTGACCGAGTTCGGCCTCTTCCCCGGAATGGCCGGTCACGATGCCGGAATCTAACCTAACTCACTGGAATGATTCTGACTTTTACGGCACACCCCTCCTTTTGCCCTTCACCCCTGGAGGGGACATGCCAGCACCGAGGATTCCCATGCGAGCCATCACCGCAGTGTTGCGCCTCAAGTACGACGCCGGCCTCAGCCACGAGAAGATTGCTCGGGCCTGCGGCCTCTCCTAGGGCGCGGTCAGCAAGTACGTCAGCCTGGCGCAGGTCGCCGGCATCAGCTGGCTGCTGCCGGACGGCACCGACGAGACTGCGCTGGAGGCGCGACTGTTCCCGGCCAAGACGCCGCCGGTGCGCTTCTCGGCACCGGACTACTTCCAGGTCCACCAGGCGCTCAAGCACAAGGGCGTGACCCTGCAGCTGCTGTGGGCGGAGTACGTCGAGGCCCACGGTGACAAGGCGTACCGCTACAGCCAGTTCTGCCAACACTATCGCACCTGGCGTGACCGCCAGCGCCGCACCCAGGTGACCTGCATGCATGATGCCCTGGCCCACCAGCTCACCCAGCCGGATACCTACGACCTGCCGTTCGAGGATCGCCTGGGCATGCTGCTGGACCGCGAGGTCCTGCATCGCGATAACCGCCGCCTGGACCGGCTGCTGAAGGCCGCCAAGCTGCGCATCACGACCTGCGAGGACACATCGACTACCGCCATCCCCGCGGCCTGGAGCGGGGTCGTATGGCGCCGCTGACGAGCGGCGAGTGGATCGGCCAGGCGCTCAATCTGTGCATTACCGGCCCCACCGGGTGCGGCAAGACCTGGCTGGCCTGCGCGCTGGGCAACCAGGCCTGCCGGCAAGGGTACTCGGTGCGCTACCTGCGGGTGCCGAGGCTGTTCGAGCAGCTGTGCATTGCCCAGGGCGACGGCTCCTACGCCCGACTGATGGGCCAGCTGCAGAAGACCGACCTGCTGATCCTCGATGGCTGGGGGATGCAGAAGATGACCGCCCCGCAGCGCCAGGACCTAATGGAAGTGATCGAGGACCGGCACGGCCGGGGCTCGACGCTGATCGCCAGCCAACTGCCCATCGAGCACTGGCACGACTATATCGGCGCGGCGACGGTGGCCGACGCCATTCTGGACCGGCTGCTGCACAGCGCCCACCGCCTGACACTCAGAGGAGTATCGATGCGCAAGAACGCCGCCCCGCAAGCGGCAGCAGTTGACCTATCGTGACCGGTCAGCTTACAAAACCAGAGCCAGCGAGAGAGCGGTGAGCAAATCGGTCACGATCGCCGGAATGACCGGTCACGTTCGCCGGAATACGCAGAGCGCGCAGGAAGGCCTCGTAGCGGCCCGGCAGCGTGGTGGAGTCCACCCAGGCAACCAGGGCACCTTCCACAGGGTGGCCATGGAAGGTCTGGCTGGTCGGGAACGATAGCGTGCTGAACTCCCAGGGTCACGACCAAGCATCGCCCTGCACCTTGCTCAGCTGCACCGTCTGCAGCCAGCCCGACAATGACGGCTCCGGCACCACCAACCTGCCCTCGCGGGAATGGTGCCACTCAAGCATCAGCATCTCACCGTTGATGGAGTGCACCACCTGCTCACCGAGCACCATCTGGCCGAAGATCTCCGCCTCGATGCTGGGCTTCTTGGGCAGGCCCATCATCTTCATCACCGAGCGGACGTAGCGGCGGGTGAAGCTGGGGTAGTGGCGGTAGGTGATCGGGCGCATTGGCGTCTCGTCGAGGCAGGAGCGATGGCGTCAGGGTACATCACTGAGCCTCTGCTTGAGGAAAGCCATTCAGGGCAGCGGCAAGCACAAACCCAGCTCAAACTCTGCTAAAGTCAGTCAAAACCCGCTGTAGTGGTGGAAACATGGAAGACCGTTGGCTTTCCGTCGATGAGATCGGCGAGTATCTTGGCGTGAAACGCGACACTGTCTATCGCTGGATCTCCGAGCGGGCCATGCCCGCCCACCGCATCGGGCGGCTGTGGAAGTTCAAGCGCGACGAGGTGGACAACTGGGTCCGCAACGGCGGTGCCAGCGAGGGCAGCAAGACCGATGCGTGATCAAGCCACCCTCAAGCGGCTGGGCTTCATGACCCAGCAGGGCAGCACCCACATGGCCCGCACCCTGATGCTCAGCGAGTTGAGCACCCTGTTCGACCATGTCCCAACTGAAGCGGACAAGGATGCATACCAGGCCGCCATTCGCGATGCCAACTGTCTTGCCAAGCGCTCCGGCCGTACCCGTCATCTGACGGCCCGCCACCTGTCCGATCTCTATGGACTTGATCCTGCCAACCCCATCCACGCCGGCCTGCGCTACTTCTGGTCGCGGGATGAAGCCGCACGCCCCCAGCTCGCCCTGCTGGCGGCTGCCGCCCGCGATTCCCTGCTCAGGGATCTCGCCCCCGCCATTCTCGCCAAGCCGCTCGGCACCTCGATCACCCGCGAATCGGTCGAGGAAGCCATCGAACAGCGATGGCCGGGGCGCTTCAGTACTGTCACCCGCGAATCCATCGCCCAGCGGGTCAACAGCAGCCTGGTGCAGGTCGGTTACTTACTTGGCCCCATCAAGAGGCTGCGCGTGCATCTCGAACCTGCGACAGGCGCTGTCGCCTATGCCCTCTATCTTGCCTGGCTCCAAGGCGGCCGGGGCGAGCTGCTGCTGCAGAGCCCCTGGTGCAAGCTGCTGGACGCCAGCCATGACCGCCTGCTGGAACGGGCAGCCCAAGCCTCGGCCAAGGGCTGGATGGTCATGCGCCGGGTCGACAACGTGATCGATATCGACTTCCCGGCCCTCACCCAGGTGGTCAGCCAGGCACTGAAGAGCAATGAACTTGCTACTGCCACCCAGCAGGAGATCTTCCATGAGCAAGGTTAAGCGCCTGATCGACTCCTACGGCCGCTTCATCGCCCTCCCCTGGCGCGACGACGCCGCAGCGGCCCAGCGTGTCGTCTTCTGCGTCTATCCGGAAACCGAGGAGCTTCGCCTGCGCGCCAACCTCGGCGAGCTCGAGCTGGTGACCCGCCAGAATGGCCATGAGTGGATGGCCTTCGACCTCACCGACACCTTCGCCCTATGGATGGCAGAGCAGAAATATGCCAAAGGGTACTTCAGGTCGCCGGCCAAGCTGGCTACGGTGATCCATCGCTACCTGGATTGGTTGGAGGCACGTTTCACCGCCGAGCTTTCCGCCCAGGGGGCCGGCGACAACCACGTCGTCACGCTCTATGGCGTGGGCAGCCTGTTTGGCCTGCAGAAGGTCAAGGAGGTAGTGGATCGCCTGGCTCCTCACGTCAGTGGGCGCCTGGCCGTATTGTTCCCGGGCAGCTTCGAGAACAACAACTACCGGCTGCTGGACGGTTACGATGGCTGGAACTATCTGGCCACGCCCATCACCGCCGATGGCGCCCGTTGAGCCGCCGTCACGCACCAATTCGAAATTCGCTACCGCAGGGGAAAGGACGCATGCTCAACCGCGATATCTACGCCAAGGACCCATCCCAGCAACGCCTGGTCAACGAGGGCGTCGCCTACGTCAACGACGACAGGAGCACCCGCGCCCAGAAAGTGCTGCGCTACGAGCTGGAGACCTTCGTCTGCGATGGCCAGTACGCCAAGGGCATGCACGATATTCTCGACACCTACCTGCGCAACCTGAGCGGCGGCGCTTCCCAGCAGCCAGGGGTATGGATCAGCGGCTTCTTCGGTTCGGGCAAGTCGCATATGGCCAAGATGCTGCGCAACCTGTGGGAAGACGTCACCCTCGACGACGGTGCCTCCGCCCGTGGCCTTGTCCATCTGCCCCAGGAGATCCAGGACCTGTTCAAGGAGCTCTCCACCCAGGGCAAGCGCCACGGCGGCCTGTTCGCCGCCTCCGGTACCTTGGGGGCGAGCTCCCGCGACAAGAGCGTACGCCTCGCGCTGCTCTCGGTGATCTTCCGCGCTGCAGGCCTGCCCCAGCACTATCCAGTAGCCCGCTTCGTGATGTGGCTGCGCGACGAGGGCATCCTCGAGCAGGTACGAGAAGACGTTGTCAGCCGCGGCGACGACTGGCAGGAAGAGCTCGACAACTTCTACGTCGCCGAGTCGCTGCATGAGGCCCTGGTCCAGGCCAAGCCGAGGATATTCAGCAGCGTGGAGTCCTGTGCCGAGACCCTCAGCCACCTCTACCCCCACGTCAACGACATCAGCAGCGACGAGATGCTCAAGGCCATTCGCCAGGCGCTGAGCCGCGACGGCAAGATGCCGCTCACACTGGTGGTGCTGGACGAAGTGCAGCAGTACATCGGCACCGACGGCCAGCGCTCCATCGACGTACAGGAAGCGGTGGAAGCCTGTTGCAAGGAGATCGGCAGCCGGCTGATGTTCATCGGCACCGGCCAGACCGCCATCACCGGTACCAGCAACCTGGCGCGCCTGCAGGGCCGCTTCACCACCCGCATCGAGCTCTCCGATGCCGACGTCGACGCCGTGATCCGCCAGGTGGTGCTGGCCAAGAAGCCCGAGGCCAAGGCGCCCGTCACCGAGGTGATGGAGAGCAACCTCGGCGAGATATCCCGCCACCTGGCCGAGACCTCTATCGCCCACCGCCAGGAAGACACCCGCCACTTCGCCCAGGACTACCCCATCCTGCCGGTGCGTCGCCGCTTCTGGGACGCCGCCCTGCGCGTGCTCGACCAGACCGGCACCGACAGCCAGCTGCGCAACCAGCTCAGCATGATCCACAAGGCGATCCAGACCAACCTGGACGCACCGCTGGGCAACATCATCCCCGGCGACTACCTCTACTTCGACGCCACCGACAAGCTGCTGCAGTTCCGCATGCTGCCGCGCAAGCTCCATGACGCCACCCAGCAGTGGCGTAACGGTAGCGAAGACGAGCAGCTGATGGCGCGGGCCTGCGCCGTGGTCTTCCTGATCAACAAGGTCGCCAGCACCAACACCGAGCTTGGCCTGCAGCCCACCCTGGCCAATATCGCCGACCTGCTGGTCGATGACCTCAAGGCCGGCAGCAGCTCGCTGAGAAGCCGCCTGCCAGGACTTCTCGACGCCTGCGAGTTCATCATCAAGGTGGGCGAGGAGTACCGCATCCAGACCGAGGAGAGCGCCGCCTGGAACGACGCCTTCCTTTCCCACAAGAGCACCCTGGGCAACGCCACGCATCAGATCGAGACCGAGCGCGATGATCTGATTCGTCAGCACTTTGGCAAGCAGGTTGGCAACCTCACGGTGAACCACGGCGAGTCCAGGGTGCCGCGTCCGCTCTCGCCGGTCTTCGACATGACGCTGCCCAAGGATGCCGCCGAGCGGCTCTACGTCTGGGTGCGCAACGGCTGGTCGGACGACATCAGCCAGGTGCGCGCCGATGCCCGCCAGGCAGGGTCGGAGTCCCCCACCCTGTTCGTGTTCATTCCCAAGCGCTCCGCCGACGAGCTACGCAACCAGCTGATCGAGTTCAAGGCCGCCAGCGCTACCCTGGAGACCCGCGGCACCCCCGGCACCCCCGAAGGGGAAGAGGCACGGGCCGCCATGCAGACCACCCGCGATGCCGCCCAGCGGCGCATCCGCGAGCTCCTCGACGAAGCCTTCAACGGCGCTCAGGTGTTCCAGGGCGGCGGCAACGAGATCGTCGGCGCCACCCTGCGCGAGGCCATTCAGGAAGGCGCCGAGAACGCCCTCGCTCGCCTCCACCCCAAGTTCCACCTGGCCGACCACGCCGGCTGGGACAAGGTCTACGCCAAGGCCAAGCAGGGGGCTCCCGATGCCCTCAAGGCCGTGGGCTACGACGGCGAGCCCCAGAGCCATCCGGTCTGCAAGGCCATCCAGAGCTACCTCGGAAACGGCAAGAAGGGCAGCGAGATCCGCGACCACTTCGAGCACGGCGACTACGGCTGGCCCCAGGACGCCATCGATGGTGCCCTGCAGGTACTGCTGGTCGCCGGCCAGATCCGTACCGCCGATGGCACCGCCCCCCAGGAGCTCGACCGTCGCGCCATCGGCAAGACGGAGTTCCGCGTAGAGGCCACTACCATCTCCGCAGCGGAACGTATCAAGATTCGCAAGGTGATGCAGAAGCTCGGCGTGCAGGCCAAGTCTGGTGAAGAGTCGGCCAAGGCGCCGGAGTTCGCCGACAGGCTCCGAACCCTGGCGGAGCAGGCGGGAGGCGAACCGCCGGCTCCGGAGGCCCCGCGCCTGGATGCCCTGGAGGCCGTGCGTACCAGCGGCGGCAACGACCAGCTCAAGGCCATCGTCAGCAACCAGGCCGAGCTGCTGGCTGCCATCGACGAGTGGCAGGCCACCGCCGAGAAGATAAAGCAGCGCCGCCCCGCCTGGGCTACGCTCAAGCGCCTGGCCGACCACGCCAAGAGCCTGCCCGACGCCGAGCCGCTGCTGGCCCAGGTCAGCCAGATCCGCGAGCACCGCTCGCTGCTGGACGACCCGGACCCCGTCCAGCCTCTGCTGGCCAACCTCACCCAGCAGTTCCGCGACGCCTTCAACGACCTGCAGCAGCGCTATGAAGCAGAGCATGCCGCCGGCATGCAGCGCCTGGCGGCGGACGATAACTGGCAGCAGCTCTCGCCGGACCAGCGCCACGACCTGCTGGCCGCCAAGCGCCTGACGGCCCACGATGCCCCTGAGATCACCCTCGGCGCCACCGACCAGGTGCTGGAGACCCTCAGCCACGTGCGCCCCGACGCCCTGGCCGATCGCATCGCCGCGCTACCCAGCCGCTTCGATGAAGTGCTGGTCAAGGCCGCCGAGGAGATGGAGCCCGAGGTACAGTTCGTCAACCTGCCGCGCCGCACCCTCAAGAGCGAGGCCGACATCGACGCCTGGCTGGAGGACGTTCGTCGTGAGCTGCGCGAGGCCCTGCAGGACGGGCCGGTAATCACCCAGTAGGAGCGGCAAACGGACCATGAGATCACGCCGTGATATCGAAGCGTTGCTGGAGGAGCTGGAACACGGCATCGCCGATGACCTGGAAGACCAGGACCTGGACTTCAAGCAGTGGGACACCAAGAGCCGCGACAAGGCCGTGAAGAAGGTGGTCGAGATGGCCATCTGCATGGCCAACGGCGGTGGCGGCACCGTGGTGTTCGGCGTGGCCGACCGCATCTCGGGCCGCGAACAGGCCGTGCTGGGCGTTCCGCCGGAAGTCGACGTCAATGTGCTGAAGCGGGCAGTCTACGACCAGACCGACCCGCACATCACCCCGGTGTTCGAGGAGCTCCACGTGCCGGAGGGCACCGGCCGGGTGCTGATCATGCAGGTGCATCCGGGCATGCCGCCCCATACCGACACCAAAGGCGGTGGCACCGTGCGCATCGGCAAGGATTGCCAGCCACTGACAGGCACGCTGCGCCGCAAGATCGGCGTGGAAACCGGAGAGACCGACTACACCGCCGAGAGCGTTTCGGTCACGTTCCAGGACGCCATCTCCAACGTGGCGCTGGAATCTCTGCGCCAGATGGCCAAGGAGCAGGACGCTCCCGGTGACCTGCTGCGCAGGGATGACCGCAAGCTGCTGGAGGCGCTGGGTGTACTCAGGAAGGGCAAGCTGACGCGCGCCGCGATCCTGCTGTGTGGCAACGAAGCCACCCTTCGCGAAGTGTTTCCGGGATTCTACTGGCTGTTTCTCGCCATGCGCTCAGATACCCACTACGACAATCGGGAAGATCGGGTCAGTGCCATCCCGTCCGCCATCGCCCGGCTAGAAGAGCTCTCGCGGGCCTATAACCCCATCAGTACCGTCGAGCGCGGCATGTACCACTTCGAGTACCGCGACTATCCCGAGATAGCGCTGCGCGAGGCGTTGATGAACGCCTTCTGCCACACCGATTACCGTCTGCACGGCCCCGTCATGGTGAAGTGGTACGCCGACAAGGTAGAGATCAGCAACGGTGGTGGGTTCATCGCCGGCATCCGCCCCGACAACATCCTTCATCATCCACCGGCGGCGCGCAATCCATGCTTGGTCGAGGCGCTGACCCGCCTCAGGCTGGTCAATCGCAGCAACCTCGGGGTCGCGCGGATGTTCGATGCGTTTCTCGTCGAAGGCAAGCACCCACCCCTGATTCGTGAGTTCGGTGAATCGATCACCGTCACCTTCCTGCGCTCCTCGCTGGATGCTGAGTTCCGCCACCGCATCGCCCAACTGGACGATCCCCCGCTGACCACCGACCAGCTTCTGGTGGTCCATGCGCTTCGCCGGCACCCGCTCGCCGACCGAGACACCATCGCCTGGGAGTCCCAGTTGAGTAAGCGGCGAGTCGAAGAGGTGCTGAAGGCTCTCGCCAAGCGGCACCTGGCCAGCGCCACCGGCGAAGGTGAGGGGCAGCTCTGGCGGCTGGCAGGGGCGTTCCAGTCAGCCCCGCTCACGGCGCAGGACCCGGAAACTCAGCGCGAAACACTCCTTGAGCTGCTGCAGCAAGGCCCCTGCTCCATCAGCCAGCTGATGGAGCTGACCGGCCTCAACCGCAGTGCCACCAAGCGACAGCTCAATGAGCTCCGCCAGCAGGGGCTGGCACGCCTGGAAGGAAAAGGCCCAGCGGCACGCTGGCACGCTAGCGAACCCGAATTGGCCAGGGATTGATTCGAACCAGATAGCGAGCCAATTCTTTCTAAAATTGGCTCAAGAATTGGTTCAAAACCAAAAGCACCCCGATACACGGACCCATTTCGGGCGAGGAAAGGAACGCAGACACATGCAGCCACTCGACAAGACACTCCGCAACCAGCTCGACCGCACCGTGCGCAAGGCCCGCCCGGTGGCCGAACAGGCCGCCGAGGCCGCCCTGGAGCAGCTCGGCGTTGGGGAACCGAAAGTCCCTGAATATCTCGGTGAAAGCCAGCGCAAGTTGCGTCAGCGGCTACGCGCCCACGCCCGCAGCCTCGGTGACCCGCTCAAGGAGGGTGCCCAGGCGGTCACCCGGCTGATCAGCGAGATCGCCTACGAGCACTGGCATCGCATGCTGTTCGCCCGCTTCCTGGCCGAGAACGAGCTGCTGATGTACGACGGCGTGGCCGTCACCCTGGAGGAGTGCGAAGAGCTGGCCGAAGAGGAAGCTGAACAGGGCGAGCGCACCAGCGGCTGGGCCCTGGCCGCCCGGCTGGCCAGCACCATGCTGCCCCAGGTGTTCCGCGTCGACAGCCCAGTGTTCGAGCTTACCCTGGCCGCCGAGCACCAGCGCGAGCTGGAGGAGCTACTGGCCGGCCTGCCGCTGGAGGTCTTCCACGCCAGCGACAGCCTGGGCTGGGTCTACCAGTTCTGGCAGACCGACAACAAGGAGCGCATCAACCGCTCCGAGGTGAAGATCGGCGCCGACGAGCTGCCCGCCGTCACCCAGCTCTTCACCGAGCCCTATATGGTCAGCTTCCTGCTGGATAACAGCCTGGGCGCCTGGTGGGCCGCCCGCCGCCTGTCGGAAACCGACCTGGCCAGCGCCGAGAGCGAGCAGGAACTGCGCGACAAGGCCAGCCTGCCCGGCGTGCCGCTGGAGTACCTGCGCTTCGTCAAGGACGAGGAAACCGGGAACTGGACGCCCGCCGCCGGCACCTTCGACGCCTGGCCGCAGAGCCTCGCCGAGCTCAAGACCCTGGACCCCTGCTGCGGCAGCGGCCACTTCCTGGTCGCCGCCCTGCTGATGCTGGTCCCCATGCGCATGGAGCTGGAGGGCCTTAGTGCCCGCGACGCTGTGGATGCGGTACTGCGCGACAACCTGCACGGCCTGGAGATCGACCAGCGCTGTGTGGAGCTTGCCGCCTTTGCCCTGGCCCTCACCGCCTGGCGCTACCCCGGCACCGGCGGCTATCGCAAGCTGCCCGTGCTGCACCTGGCCTGCTCCGGGCTGCCCATCAGCGTGGCCAAGGAGGAGTGGAAGGCCCTGGGGCTCGGCAAGAAAAATCTCACCATCGCCCTGGACTGGCTCTACGACAGCTTCAAGGACGCCCCCATCCTCGGCAGCCTGCTCGACCCCACCCGCACCAGTGCCGCCAAGATCGCCCAGTGGGAGGAGCTCTCCGAAGCGCTGAATCAGGCCCTTTCCCAAGAAGCAACCCAGGAAAGCAGCGACGAGCAGCATGAAACGGCCGTCACCGCCCAGGGACTGGCCAAGGCCGCCACCCTGCTGGGAGATCGGTACCACTGGGTAATTACCAATGTGCCCTACCTGGCGCGTGGAAAGCAGCATCCCAAGCTGCAGTCATTCTGCGCCGACTACTACCCGGCGGCCAAGAATGATCTGGCCACGGTCTTTCTCGACCGCTGCCTGGAGCTCTGCGTGGAGGGCGGTACCACCAGCAATGTGCTGCCACAGAACTGGCTGTTCCTGACCAGCTATAAAAAGTTTCGGGAAAAGTTGTTGCAAAACGATATCTGGCACCTGATTGCGCGGTTGGGGCCAGGTGCCTTCGAGACCATTAGTGGTGAAGTGGTGAAGGCGATTCTCATCAACCTTAGTCGGGGCAGCGCAGATGGACAGGTAGCGGATCTGCTGCATCCAAATAGTCAGGCTACTTGGATTCGGGGAGTTGATGTTTCCGAGCCACGTACAGAAGTAGAGAAAGCTTCTGGATTGCTAACTGATGAAGTGAAGAGTGTTGAGCAGGCTAAGCAGTTGGAGAATCCAGATGCAATTATTCAGATTGAAAACTCATCAGAGCATGAGCTTTTTTACAAAGTGGCGACCTGCTTTCAGGGCACATCAACAGGCGACAACCAGAGACTGGTCAGGTCTTTTTGGGAATGTGAAGTAGAAAACTCTGATTGGGAGTTTCTGGAGGGGGTGCCTGAACATACCAAGCATGCCGGAGGGAAGGATTCTGCTATTAAGTGGAAGGATGTAGTAGGTTTCGAGAGCTCAGCAGTCAGAGGCTGGGAAGCCTTCGAAAAAAAAGGTATTGCCATTGGGCAAATGAACAGCCTGCCAGCAACGATATACTTTGGTCGCCGCTTTCCCAATACCACCCCTGTAATTATTCCGTTAGATTCTGAGGATTTGCCAAGCATCTGGTCCTTCTGTGGATCAGTGGAATTTTCTAAATCATTGCGGCAAGTGAATCAAAAGCTTAGTGTCGATAATGGTTATGTTGGAAAGATTCCGTTTGACACAGAGTATTGGGCAGGGGTTGCAAAAGAACAATACCCTAATGGCCTTCCGGCCCCCTACACCAACGACCCCACCCAGTGGATTTTCCACGGCCACCCCTGCGGCTCGGTGATCTGGGATGAAGAGGCTAAATGGACCGCCCATGGCCCGCGGCGCACCGACGATACCGTGCTGCAGGTCGCCGTTGCCCGGCTGCTGGGCTACCGCTGGCCGGCGGAGCTAGATCCGGAGATGGAGCTGGCCGAGGAGCAGCGCGAGTGGGTCAAGCGCTGCGAGGCGCTGCTCGACCATGCCGACCGCGACGGCATCGTCTGTCTGCCCGCCGTACGCGGCGAGCGCCGCGCCGTGGATCGCCTGGAGGCCCTGCTGGCCGACGCCTACGGCGACCAGTGGTCCGCCACCACCCGCGGCAAGCTGCTGGAGAGCGTCGATCACGCCGGCAAGGACCTGGAGAGCTGGCTGCGCGACAAGTTCTTCGCCCAGCACTGCAAGCTGTTCCAGAACCGCCCCTTCATCTGGCACATCTGGGACGGCCTCAAGGACGGCTTCTCCGCGCTGGTGAACTACCACCAGCTCGACTACAAGGCCCTGGAAACTCTCACCTACACCTACCTGGGCGACTGGATCACCCAGCAGAAGCGACAGATTGGCGAAGGGGTCGACGGCGCCGAAGGCCGCCTCGCCGCCGCCGAGGCGCTGCAGAAGAGCCTGGAGCTGATCCTCGAAGGCGAGGAGCCCTACGACATCTTCGTACGCTGGAAGCCGCTGGAGGAGCAGCCCATCGGCTGGCACCCCGACCTCAACGACGGCGTGCGTCTCAATATCCGCCCCTTCCTATCCGTCCCCGACGTCAAGAAGAAGGGCGCCGGCGTGCTCGTCCACAAGCCCAACATCCACTGGAAGAAGGACCGCGGCAAGGACGTGGAAACCGCCCCCTGGTACCACCTCGGCCCCCAGCTGGGCGGCGCCAAGGGCGACCGGATCAATGACTACCATTTGACACTGATGGCGAAAAGAGCTGCCCGCGAAATCGAGGAAGCTAAGAATGGCTGAACAATACACCAAAGCCCGGTTTTGGAAATGTGCCTTGCAGGTTAACCCGGCCGGTTATATTAAGTATCGTGGTCAGGAGCAGTCCTCAACAGAGGCAGACTATAACCAAACACTATTGAAAGTCTGCCTAGAAGAAAACATCAAGGTCGTGGGTATCGCTGATCACGGCGACGTGACCGGTGTTGATGCCATTCGAGACTTGATGGCTCAGCATGATATTGTGGTCTTCCCTGGATTCGAGATTGCCTCTAGCGAGAAGGTGCACTTCGTTTGCCTATTCGCTGAAAGTACTAGCTCACAACAGCTTGAGCGGTATCTTGGTAACCTCAAGCTTCTAAATACAGAAGATGGCATTCGCCCCTCACGCCTAAGTGCAGAACAACTCATCGATGAAGTTGATCAACTTGGGGGATTCATCTATTCAGCACACTGCACCAATGACAATGGGCTACTGAAACGCCGATTGGATCATGTCTGGAAAAACACCAAATTACGAGCCGCTCAAATCTCAAACGGCATTGAGGACCTCAGGGGCATCGAGGATGATTTCTATCGTAAGGTACTACTGAACAAGAATACTCAATACCAGCGAAAGCGGCCTATAGCCGTGATAAATGCCAAGGATGTAGAAGCACCGGAAACGTTAAAAGAACCCGGTGCATCCTGCCTGATAAAGATGACTACCCCCTGCTTTGAATCTTTCAAGCTGGCTTTTCTTGATCCAGAATCCCGGGTACGCTTAAACTCTGATGTACCAAAAAATCACTCATCGGCTATTGAGGCTGTAGAGTTTACTGGAGGCTATCTCGACGGAGTAAAAATCGAGTTCTCTGACCACTTAAATGCCGTAATTGGCGGACGAGGAACTGGGAAGTCTACGCTATTGGAGTGTATCCGCTTTGCTCTGAGCATCCGCCCCTTAGGACAATCCGCCCAACGGCAGCATGATCAAATCATCAAGGAAAACTTGGGGCGTGAAAAAGGCCAGATAAAACTCAAGGTTCGTTCCTCTGCCATGCATGGGCGAACTTTCCAGATTTCCCGGCGCTTTGGCGATCAACCGATAGTCAAGGATGAAAGTGGTGCGCTATCACCTTACACCCCTTGTGATTTGTTACCTAGGCTAGAAATATTCGGACAAAACGAAATATATGAACTGTCCCAAGACAGCAGTCGCCTCCACCTTTTACTAGGTCGTTTTTTAGAAGGAGGACAAACATCCTACGAATCACAAAGCCAGGAGATATTGACAAAGTTAAAAGAGAATCGACAGGCGATCATCCGTGCCTATCAGCAGTTAGGTGACGTTGAGTCCGAGGTATCTCAGCTACCCAAGTTGCAGGATCAGGTTTCTCAGTTTCAATCACTTGGGCTTGATGAAAAGTTAAAAGCCATACCCAAACTGGAAACAGAAAAGCGTCTTTCCGCCCGCATTGCCGAGGAATTGACGCAGCTTCAACAAGCCATTGAGTCAACTTATGACACTTTGCCAGATACTATATTCTTAAGTGATCAGGCGCTTAAAGAATTACCTCATGCTGCCCTTCTCGTAGAACAGCGAAAGTTGTTAGACGAAGTTGGGGCCCAAGTTAAAGACCTGCTCAATCAAGCCAACCAGAAGGTAGTAACCACCCAGCAGGCATTACAGCCACTCCAACACCAGCTCACTGGTCACATTACCTCTTCGGAAGAAGACCTGGAAAAAGATTTTAAGGAAATACCTGCTAGCCAGGGAAAGAGCGGTCGAGAAATCGGGGCCCAGTACCAGTCGTTATTGCGTGAGATTGAGCGTATCAAGCCCATGAAAATGACCCTTACCCAGCGGCAAGCCTTGATTACCGAACTAGAAAATAAAAGAAAATCCCTATTAGCCGACCTTGGAGAGGCGCGCACCCATCGCTCCACCACACTTCATCGAGCCTTGAAGAAACTAAACAAAAAACTAAAGGGTAAGCTAAAACTAACGATCGTGACAGAAGGTGATCGAGATCCGCTTTTCCAATTTTTTAGCAGTTGCGCCCTGGAAGGTGTCGGCCCCAAACGCCTCGCCGGTATTCGAGACGAGTGTTCAGAGTCTCCTGCGAGCTTGGCGGAATTAATTCGCAGTGGTTCTGGTGAATTAAAAATCAGCCTAAGTGGCATTGTCACACCATCTGTAGCCGAAGCACTAACCAAACTGCCACGAAGTAAACTGTTAGAGCTTGAAGAACTGGATCTTCCAGACTCTATTCAGCTGGAGTTAAATGTTGGACACACTGAGGACGAGGAAAACTACCGCCCATTAGAAAGATTATCCACAGGGCAGCAGTGCACCGCAATTCTCCACTTGCTTCTTTTGGAAAACCAAGACCCACTTATTCTCGATCAGCCCGAGGATAACTTGGACAATGCTTTTATAGCCGATCGCATTGTCACTGAGCTACGATCAGCTAAAGTTGCTCGCCAGTTTCTCTTTGCAACTCATAATGCTAACATCCCCGTATTTGGCGACGCTGAATGGATTGGAGTGCTCAATGTGTCTGAAGGTAAGGGCGAGATACCCAGCAACCAGCAAGGCGCCATAGACCTTCCTGAAGTTAAGCGCTTGGCGGCAGAAATTCTCGAAGGTGGCGAGAGTGCCTTTAACCAACGGCGTGAAAAATATGGCTTCGAGTAGGGTATTCACATGTTAAAAACTGAACTACTGGAGATTATCGCCAATAGCGAAAACTCAGGTGTCGAATTCAAACGGGACGATATTCGACCTGAACAGCTCGCCAAAGAGGTCGTGGCCATGGCCAACCTTAACGGTGGCATGGTAATACTGGGTGTCGAAGATGACGGCACCATCAGTGGCATACAGCGTCCAAATCTTGAAGAATGGGTAATGGATAGTGTCTTTGGCGCCAAGATACACCCCCTCATCCTGCCTTTCTACGAAGAAGTGAAGATTGACGATGAACGCCGTGTCGCGATCGTCTCATTTACCCAAGGCATCACCAAACCTTACGTCCTTCGCCACCAAGGCCGTGAAGAGATCTACATCCGAGTAGGCTCGACATCACGCCTTGCCACTCGTGAACAGCAGGCGCGCCTATTTGCCAGTGGCGGCATTCTACACCCGGAAATGCTGCCGGTGACTGGCACAAACTTTCAGTCGCTCGACCTTGATCGTCTGGATGATTATTTGCGAAATGTCATCGAAGACCCTGACGTACCCGAGGATAAAGCCGATTGGGTAGATCGTCTTCTTGGGCTGGGTTTTATGGTGGAAGGTATTGGCGATCAGGTGGTCTGTACCATTGCCGGACTTGTGCTTTTCGGTGTATCACCGCGTCGCTATCTTCGTCAGTCTGGCCTTCGTGTGCTGGCCTTTGATGGTGAGGATAAAACCTACCGCGCCGAGCTTGATAGTGTTCTGGAAGCTCCCATGGTAGGTCTGTGGCGGCGAGATGAGCAGGGTAGCCGGCGCCTTGCAGAGAATGACTACGGGCTCATTGAACGCTTTATTGACACTATCGAGCCGTTTATTTCCGAAGAAGATACAGATATTGACTCGGGATTTAGGCGCGAACGCCGATGGCATTATCCTCGCGAAGCCATCAGAGAACTTCTTATCAATGCGCTTGCTCACCGTGACTGGACTCGCTCTGTGGATATCGAAGTCGCGTGTTACTCGGATCGACTGGAAGTCATCAGCCCGGCTTATTCATGAGGCCGACCTGAAAAAGAAGATGGCGAGTGGTTTCCTCTTGTAGAATCAAGATGTTCCTGCCAGAACACGATTCAA
>NZ_JARWAM010000019.1:0-51277 GCF_031451695.1 Franzmannia qiaohouensis | reverse complement strand
TTGAATCGTGTTCTGGCAGGAACATCTTGATTCTACAAGAGGAAACCACTCGCCATCTTCTTTTTCAGGTCGGCCTCATGAATAAGCCGGGTTAATGAAGGGCTTAGCTATATTGAGCATATATCAAGTGCTAAGGTTGCCGAAGCAATTGAAAAAAACCTTGAAGCAACCACTGATTTCTCTCGAGCTAACGAGGCAGACGCACTTATAATTTGCGTGCCAACCCCACTCAATAAATACAGAGAGCCAGATCTAAGCTACGTAATCAAAACGGCTGAATCGATCGCTCCTTTTTTTCGCCCTGGGCAGATTTTATCCTTGGAAAGCACAACTTATCCAGGAACGACAGAAGAGGAACTATTGCCTATCGCTGAATTGGGCGGCCTTGAGGTGGGTAAAGACATTTTCTTGGTATATTCGCCAGAGAGAGAAGACCCCGGTAATCTGGAATATACAACTCAGACGATACCCAAGATTTGTGGCGGCCATACTCCCGCATGCAGAGAGGTAGGTATCAAGCTGTATGAGCAGGTGATTGATAAAGTGGTGCCTGTGTCAACGACTAAAACGGCTGAAATGACCAAGTTGCTCGAAAATATACATAGGGCAGTTAATATTGGTCTAGTGAATGAGATGAAGATTGTCGCCGACAAAATGAATATCGATATTCATGAAGTAATTCGCGCCGCGGCAACTAAACCTTTTGGCTTTGTAGCTTACCATCCGGGGCCGGGGTTGGGCGGCCACTGCATACCCATAGACCCCTTTTATTTGACCTGGAAAGCGCGAGAATATGGGCTGCATACACGCTTTATTGAACTCGCAGGTGAAGTAAACTCTTCGATGCCTGATTATGTGGTGTCGAAAATAACCTCTGCTCTGAATAGTAAAAAAAAATCTGTTAATGGCAGTAAGATTTTAGTGATAGGCATTGCGTATAAAAAGAATGTAGATGATATGCGTGAATCACCCTCAGTTTTTATTATGGAGAAACTGAGGGAGTTAGGTGCCGATGTACAATATAGCGACCCACATGTACCTGTTTTTCCAAAAATGAGAGAGCATTATTTCAACCTGTCTAGCGTTGAATTGGAAAAGGAAGTAGTGGCCCATTTCGACTGTGTTTTAATCGGAACTGACCATGATAGAATCGATTATAACATGATATGTGACCATGCCCAGTTAATAGTGGATGCGCGTGGTAGGTATCTTGAAAGTTATGATCACGTTTATAAAGCATGATATAAGGAAGTTGTGATGTTTGAAAATCAAACTATACTCGTCACCGGTGGAACAGGGTCTTTTGGTCACACCTTTATTCCGATGACTCTAGAAAAATATAACCCTAAAAAAATAATCATCTTTTCTAGAGATGAAATGAAACAGTGGGATATGGCTAAAAAGTTCGAGGGCGATCCAAGGGTACGCTTCTTTATTGGTGATGTAAGAGATAAAGAACGACTTTATCGTGCTTTGGACGGTGTGGACTGTGTTGTTCATGCTGCGGCGACAAAGATTGTACCTACAGCCGAATACAACCCCTTCGAATGTGTTAAAACCAATGTAACTGGTGCAATGAACCTTGTTGATGCTTGTATTGATAAAGGCGTTAAGAAAGTCGTAGCCTTATCTACTGACAAAGCAAGCAGCCCAATCAATCTTTATGGCGCCACCAAGCTAACCTCTGACAAGCTCTTGGTTGCAGGTAATCATTACGCTGGTCACAACCCTACTCGCTTCTCTGTTGTTCGCTACGGTAATGTAATGGGATCTCGTGGGTCGGTAATCCCATTCTTCATGTCAATTAAAGATAGAGGCGTATTGCCAATCACCGATGATCGAATGACTCGCTTCATGATCTCTCTTGAAGAAGGTGTTGAGTTAGTATGGCACGCTTTTGAAGATATGGAGGGAGGCGAGATTTATGTTAAGAAAATCCCGTCCATGAAGGTGACTGATTTGGCACGTGTAGTTGCGCCAGATGCCAAGCAAGAAGTTGTTGGTATTCGCCCTGGTGAGAAGCTCCATGAACAGATGATTAGTGGAGAAGACTCCTATTATACATACGAATACCCTGAACATTTCAAAATATTACCGCAGATTAATAATTGGGATAAAGACGCCAATCGAATTAAAAATGGCAAAAAAGTGCCTGAAGGTTTTGTATACTCCAGTGACAACAATACTGAGTGGATGAGTGACGCTGAGCTTCAGGACTGGATTGATTTGAATCGTGAGAAAATTGGAGCGATCTAATGATTCCCTATGGTCGTCAAGAAATTAATCAAGCGGATATCGATGCCGTTGTGTCGGTGCTTGAGTCTGATTTCCTCACACAAGGGCCACAGGTACCCCGTTTTGAGCAATCCGTTGCTGCACATGTAGGTGCAAAACATGCCCTGGCGGTCAATAGTGCGACCTCCGCACTGCACATTGCCTGCTTGGCTCTTGGTTTGGGTAAAGGCGACTGGCTTTGGACATCGCCCATCACCTTTGTCGCTTCGGCTAATTGCGGATTGTACTGCGGTGCAAAGGTAGATTTTGTCGATATCGATCCCCATACCTACAACCTTTGTCCGAAAGCGCTGGAAACTAAGCTTGAGCGAGCTGAGAGACAAGGACGCTTACCCAAGGTAGTCGTCGCAGTACATCTATGCGGTCAGCCATGCGATATGCAGTCACTTCATTTGCTCAGCAATCGTTACGGCTTCAAGCTAATTGAGGATGCTTCTCATGCTATTGGAGCTAAATACCAAGGCGAGTTTGTCGGTAATAGCTGCTACAGCGACATTACTGTATTCAGCTTTCATCCCGTGAAGATCATTACAACGGCAGAAGGCGGTATGGCAGTTACTAACGATCAGTATCTTGCCGAGCGCATGAATTTATTACGTAGCCACGGAGTCACGCGTGATTCGGAGCTAATGACGCATGAGGCTGACGGGCCTTGGTATTATCAGCAAGTCGAGCTCGGGTTCAATTACCGTATGACCGAGTTGCAAGCGGCACTTGGGACTTCCCAGATGACGCGTCTCGATGAGTACGTCGCCCGGCGTAATACGCTGGCAGCGCGCTATGATAATCTTCTATCGGAACTACCACTGACAACGCCTTGGCAACATCCCGACAGCTACTCGGGACGTCACCTGTACGTGATCCGTTTACACCTCGATCGCCTGAAGGTCAGCCACCGAGAAGTATTTGAGTCTCTTCGCGAACAAGGCATAGGCGTTAACCTACATTACATCCCTGTGCATTCTCAACCTTATTATCAGACGATGGGATTTAATAAAGACGATTTTCCTGAGGCTGAGCAGTACTATTCCGAGGCTATTAGCGTGCCACTATTCCACACCATGACTAAATGTCAGCAGGATGAGGTGGTCAATGCATTAAAGAATGCGTTGGGTGATACATGAATATCGCGATCATTCCTGCGCGTGGCGGCAGCAAGCGCATACCGCGCAAAAACATCAAGGACTTCGGTGGTCGGCCGATGATTGCGTGGTCCATCGAGGCTGCTTGCAAAAGTGAGTGCTTCGATCGAATTATTGTAAGTACCGATGATATTGAAATTGCCAGAGTGGCTGAGAAATACAACGCAGAAGTACCGTTCATGCGACCTGCGACGCTAGCTGATGATCACACCGGCACAATTCCTGTTATCGCACATGCGATCGAGTGGTTACAGGCTCAGGGTGAAATAGCCGATACAGTATGTTGTCTCTATGCGACAGCCCCGTTTGTAACTACGGAAGCATTACAGAAAGGCTATCGTGCACTGTGTGATCATGCTGATGCCGACTATGCATTCGCTGTCACCAGCTACGCCTTTCCAATTCAACGAGCCTTGAGAAAGACCGCTAATGGACGTGTTGAGATGTTCCAACCCGAGCATTTCAGTACGCGCTCTCAGGATCTTGAAGAAGCCTGGCACGATGCTGGCCAATTTTACTGGGGGCGCGCAGAGGCCTGGCAGGCTGGTCGCACCTTATTCGGTCAGCGCTCGATACCGGTCCCTATGCCACGTCATCGAGTGCAAGATATTGATAGTCCGGAAGACTGGCAGCGTGCCGAGTGGTTGATGCGGGTGCTAAACCAAGAAGACAGCAATTCATGACGGCCATTGTTGATCCGATGAGTGTTGTATTTCGTGTCGATGCGTCTATTGATATAGGGACAGGTCATGTCATGCGTTGCTTAACGCTGGCGGATGCCTTGTCGTCGAAGGGAGTTGATTGTCATTTCGTTTCGCGTGAATTGCACGGCAACCTGATTGAACAAACACGCCTGCGGGGCTATACCGTTCATGTGCTGCCTGCGCCTTGCGATAAAACTTATCTAGCACAAGAGCCTCCTTACGCTTCATGGCTGGGTGTCGACTGGTTGACGGATGCCGCCGAGAGTTCATCCGTTTTACGCGATCTGAACCCGGAGTGGCTCGTGCTGGATCACTACGCGCTAGATGGCCGTTGGGAGGAAGCAACACGCCAGCATTGGCAGCGTTTGTTTGTTATCGACGACTTGGCGGACCGTACTCATATAGCCGATTTACTGCTTGATCAAAATTTAGGGCGGCAAGTGTCGGATTATAAGTCACTGCTCCCTGAGCATGCGCATTGCCTGGTGGGACCTCAATATGCACTCCTTAGACCGGAGTTTGCTGAGTTAAGACCTTACAGCCTCATGCGTCGCGAGGCTGGAGCACTACGGCATCTACTGATTAGCTTGGGTGGGGTAGATAAAGACAATGCAACCGGCACCGTGCTCCGAACATTGCAGGACTGTCCTTTGCCCGAGGATTGTACTATCACGGTCGTGATGGGCGGGCATGCACCACACTTGGATGATGTACAGGCTGCAGCGGCAACGATGACTTGGCCAACTGAAGTCGTTATCAATGTGAGTGATATGGCCAAACGCATGGCTGAAGCTGACCTAGCGATTGGCGCAGCAGGAAGTAGCAGTTGGGAGCGGTGTTGCTTAGGCCTGCCAACCTTATTACTGATACTGGCCGAAAACCAGAAGCAAATAGCGCATGCAATGGATGCTTCTGGTGCTGCTCTTATACTAGGTGATCCTACTCAATTGGATAAACTATCTGTGCGCTGGGAGTCTTTGACGCAGTCGCATGTATTGGCACAAGTAAGTAAAACTGCTCGCTCGGTCACTGCTGGAAATGGTAGTGAAATTGCCTATGAGCTTATGCAGAAAATTTAAAATAGTAATAAGTAGTTCTTGATATGACGAATAATAGTGTTAACTTGCGACCACTTCAGAAAAGTGATCTTGAACTAGTGCTGTCGTGGCGTAATCATCCAAACGTGCGACGCTTTATGTACACACAGCACGAAATTAGTGCTGAAGAGCATCGTGCATGGTTTGACCGTACTCGAGATGACCAAAATCGTTATCAATTGATTTTTGAACAGCAAGAGCAGCCTACTGGCTTTGTTAACTTCAACGTAGTGGATCCACAAGGCAAGCGTGCTGACTGGGGATTTTATCTATCTCCAGAGGCTTCCGCTGGTAGTGGTTGGTCACTAGGTCTTACCGCCCTGAATTACGCATTTGAACACATTTACCTTCATAAGGTGTGTGGTGAGGCTTTGGCTTACAACATGCCATCAATTCGTTTTCATGAGCGCCTAGGTTTTACCCGCGAAGCAATTCTTCGTGAGCATCATTTCGATGGTATCAAATATCACGATGTCATCGGTTTCGGCATGCTCGGCACCGAATGGTCCAATAGATAAGGAGCCAAACTACCATGATCCTACCGTATATCGAGATCGCTGGACGTCGTATTGCCGCAGACCAGCCACCTTACATCATCGCTGAATTGTCAGCTAACCATAATGGAAAGCTCGAAACAGCTCTCAAAATTATTGAGGAAGCAAAAAAAGCAGGCGCGGATGCGGTGAAACTACAGACGTACACTGCTGATACCATCACATTGAACTGCGACTCTGAAGATTTTCAGATCCATGGTGGCTTGTGGGATGGAAAAACGCTTTATGAGCTTTATCAAGAAGCACACATGCCTTGGGATTGGCATAAACCTTTGTTTGAGCATGCGCGAAAACTGGAAATCCCTATTTTCAGCTCCCCGTTTGATAATACGGCAGTAGATCTGCTGGAAGACCTTAATGCGCCTGCTTATAAAATAGCGTCTTTTGAGGCGATTGATCTGCCTCTAATCCGGTATGTCGCCAGTACGGGCAAGCCGATGATTATTTCAACTGGAATGACCAACGAAGAGGAAGTTCAAGAAGCCATTGAGGCCGCTGTAGATGGCGGTTGCCGCGAATTGGCAATCCTTCACTGTGTTAGTGGATATCCTGCACCTGCGGATGAGTACAACCTTCGTACTATTCCAGCAATGATCGAGCGTCATGGGCTGGTAACGGGGTTATCTGATCACACGCTGGATAACACAACCGCTATTACCAGTGTTGCACTTGGCGCTTCAATTGTGGAGAAACATTTCACTCTTGACCGAAAAGGGGGAGGGCCTGACGACAGTTTTTCTCTTGAGCCGGCGGATATGGCAGACCTATGTCGTCAGGCCAAAACGGCTTGGGCGGCATTGGGCAAAGTTAAGACTGGTAGATCAGAAAGTGAAAAGGGCAATGCGCAGTTCCGTCGCTCACTCTATGTTTGTAAACCAATCAAAAGGGGTGAGTATATTACTATAGAAAATATTAGAAGTGTCCGGCCAGGATTTGGTCTGCCACCAAAGTATTTAGATAAAGTACTCGGTCAACAGGTTTCTAAAGATCTATACCCTGGAGATTCGTTAAGCTGGGATTTTCTATCTAATAGTAAATAAAACATAAGTGAGAGAGTAAATGCTGGTGAAGACGCAGTTAAAAAAAATACCTGGTTTAGTTCTAGTATATAAAAAATTACTTTTTGTTAAAAAAAGAATAAAAAAAGATATAGTGTTAAGTAATAAAAAACCAGCTGTGAAAAATAAAGCCGCTGAAATGTTGAATAATGAAAGCATTCCATCATCTTCAGATATAGAGCGTGTGCGTAAATGGTCGTATGACTCTACTGCTGTATGGGCTACATTAGAGCAAAGACTAGGTAACGATGAACTAGCAAGAAAAGTTGTTAGGGGCATACATGATAGTTCTTTGTTAAGCGATAAAGTCATTAAAAGGATGTGGAGCACGTCTAGTGATTTAGGAAGGCATGATATTGCGTTGGATGCTCTTAACAGAATTAGCATAAAGAATAATGACCTTGAAATGTTTAAGCACCGAATTGAGCATATAAAATATAGCCAAACTGCTTATTCTTATTATGAGTCATATATAAAAAAGTATCAGCATAAAAATCCCCTTGGCCATGTTGTTGTTTTTGATCTTGGTAGTCGTGTCACTACTGGGCTAATGGTTCCAATTTCTTTAGTGCTACTGAAACAAGGCTACAGTGTTTCTTCTGCAGTAGCATCGACGATGCCGAAATCTGATTTAAAAGTACTATCTAATGTATCAGCAGTTATTAGAACGAATGGTTTTAGCTTTACTAACGAGCCCTGGAATAGTCAATCTTTAAGAAATGAATGGGTGATAGACTGGCCTTCTGGTATAGTTTCTTGTGATGGAGTGAATTATTTCACGTTTTTCTTAGAAAGAATTAGTAAGCTAGAGCGTAGTTATCGTGGCACTTTGGCGAGTGAAAGATCTAATAAATTATTTGATGAGATACTTAAAAAAAGTGATGTGGCATTGTCCTTTTGTAAAAATCTTCTTTCTGTTGCAGAAAAAGAAAAACCAGTCCGTGTAGTTACGATGGACACACATTTTGCTCCATGGGGAGTAGTTCGAAAGTGGTGTGAGGTGTTTGGAGCAGAAAAAGGAATACATCTGATAGGACTATCCATAGCCTATGAAAATTATTTTTCGAACTTAACATCAATTGAAGCAAGCACTATCTCAGTCGAAGACATGACTGCTAGATCTGATTTACGGCATCCTTTCTTGGGTGGTCGTTACCGCTTTGAAAAGTTTCTAGAGAAGGTCGGTCCTAATGAAATCTCTAGAGAAAATGCTCTTTCTTGGATAAATGTTAATAGAAGCCGTACTAATTCAATAAGTGAGCAAGATCGAGCAGAGGTACTAGGAAAAGTATCGAAAGCAAGGGAGCAAGGGAAAAAAGTATTTTGCCTTATGGGTAAAGTATTGATCGATTTTGCAGCACCGGACGATGTCGGCAATGTATATGCTGATTTTGAGACTTGGATAAATGATTTAATCCGTTTATCTTCTAAAAATGATGCGATTTTAATTATTAAACCTCATCCGCATGAAATAAGGTCTGAAATTGTACAAGAAGGCGTACAGTGTCTACGGGAAATATTACCAAAATCACTTCCTGAGTCAGTGATATACCTGGATCACTCGTTATTTAATTCCTCTGAATTGGCTAGTCTGGTAGACACGGCATTTGTATGGAATGGAACTGTTTGTGCTGAATTTCCTGTGCTAGGTTGCCCTGTGATAGGTGAAAGTATTTGGTCAGCTAGAGATTATCCTTTAAACCAGCATATTATAAATAATGAAGAAGATTATATTCGCATATTTAATGGAAAAATTGATGTGCCACTTAGTGAGGATACAATATATAGGGCAATAGCCCACCTTCATTTTATGAAATGTTCGGATGTCGCGATACCATTAAAATATGTTAAAAGAGCTGGTACAAACCAAAGTGTTGGAGCTAATGTTTTCTATGATGAGGAGTTGGCTTTATTAGAAAAAGAAGGCGACTCAAATGTAGAAAAGGCGGCAAGTCGATTTTTTGAGTTTATTTAAAGTTATAAATATAAGGCTTCTTATGTTTAATGTTAAGCATTTTGTTAGATCGAAACTTAAAAAATATTTATATGGGCTGTGTGTAAAGCTGTTTCCTGAAATTGATAATAATTATAAAACAAAAGAAATAATTTCTGCTGCCTTAGAGTGCTCAAATGATCCTGTTTATTTGATTAATTGTTATCATGAGAAGTTATTAATAAATGACAAGATTTTATGGGCATCAATAAGAGAGGTTAGGGTAAACGCTCCACTTGTTTTTAAGGTTGTTATTGATCAGCATGACCTCGTTTCATCTAAGAGTCTTTCCTTAAGGCTAATGGCTACATATGTTATTGAAGAGAGGGTGGAAAGTTCTGATGTTAAAGTTAGCTATTTGATAGATAAGTTTGACGATTTAAGAAACGAGGTAAATGACTTAAGTAGGGTTAAAAGCTTAATTGCTACAGCAATCATTGTTAAATCCAATCTTTCTGAAATTGAAGCAAGACTTCATGCAATTAATTTCAATATTAAAAAATTGACTGATCATCAAAAAGTGAAACTTCTGGGGCGCTATACTACACATGGAGATCAATCGAATTTTTTAGCCATTAAAAACTCCTTTGGCAATGTAGGCGCAGCAGCTAACATCAAAATTGATCAAATGCATTACTCGCTTACAAAAGATGACTCTCAGTGTCTTAATATATTAGAAAAGAAATTCGAAGATTTACCTTATGATATTTCAAGGCAATATTTCTCTTATGTGAAACCTCTTTTCGGCAATATAGAAAGTAAAAATAATTATACGGATGCATCATATTCAGTAAGTAAAATATCCAAGCTTAGAGAAATGATACTAGATAAAATACAGCGACGTAAAAATTTATCGTTTATTAGACTTGGTGATGGAGAAGCTTATGGCTTCCAGAATAGCGGCTATATAGACTCTAATGGGTACACAAGACAAGAGATTCATTGGTGGGGTGAAACTTTACCAGAAAAAAAAAGGGAAGAATTGCAGTCAGCTTTTATTGAATCCTTGAAGTTCTGTGATTTTCTAGGAGTGCCTACAGTTACTCGATTAATCAAAGACTTTAATTTAGAGAAAAGTGACATATATGAGAAGAACACTTTAATTTCTCGCGTTTTTTGCGTGATGACTTCTTCTCCGGTTTTCTTTAAAGACAAAGTAATTGTTGAAGACCAAATTAATTTACACATATTTAATAAGGGTTTTATTGAAGATATTTTTGAGAAGGCGGATAAAGTTGTTTTTGTATCTGGATTAGATAAAAAAAAAATTAGTCAGTGGTCGTCAGATGAAGCTAAGCTTGAGTGTTTAGAAATTCCTACACACAGGCTTTTAAGAGATAAGGGTTTGGCAAGCTCTGTGGAAGGTATTCTTCCAAATGCATACCAAGAATATCTTCAAGAAATTAAGGTGTTAGCCGGACCTGGAGTTGTTTTTATTGTATCAGCTGGCTTTATAGGAAAAATCTTTATCGCCGAGGCTGCTAAGCACGGCTCAGTAGCTTTGGATATTGGCCAAACGCTCGTCTCTTTGGTGGCTGACAAGAGCGTAAGCAAATGAGCTTTTTAAGTTTCAATAGATATTTTTTTAAGGGATTACAAAGAAATTTTAAAATCATCCGATATGGTGATGTTCCGGAAGTCTATAAAACACCGCTGGTTGTTGAGCGCTATGCTTTTGCTTCACCTAGTATAAAGGGGCATCTACGTTCGCTTAAAGAGCTCGCCAAGCATCTTTTGCGGAGCGACCTCAAAACATATGAGATGCCTGAAGCTTTATTCATATACTGTGGTGGTTCAGCGAATAATGAACGGGAATTTTCTTTTTTTTCTCGTTTGGTTTTAGATGAATTGCCTGTAAGTGAATATAGTCGCAAAGATAATATTTCATTCGTGAATACAAAAGTCGTTAAAAAAACAAGGTTTGAGTACACAGTATCGTTTTACTTATTCTTTCTGTGCCTTCTGTACTTGTTTCGTATAAAATTAGGACCGGTATCTCTAAAATATCTTTTAACGTATGCAAAGGTGTTTTTGAATGTCTATGCAAGTACTCGTCGACATGATATGAAGGTGCACGCGCTGGTAGTTGCTAATGATCATACGGATTTTCCTGTCGCTGCTTCGATGGTTATGCAGTACCAGAAGATACCTGTTGTTTACGTTCAGCACGCTGAAGTTTCAGATTCCTTTCCACCATTGGATTTCAGTGTATCAGTGCTCCGGAATCAAAAATCATTGGATATCTATAGGAGCATCGGAAAAGTGTCTGGCGATGCTTTTGTTGTGCCTCGTCGCCAAGAATCTCAGAATTTATCTAAAATTTTTCAAAAAAAATCTGGTAAAGTCCCAGTTGCCATCTACTTGAGCTCTGTTTTCAGTCAGGATGCAGTTGTGCGTTGTGTTGATGCGTTGAAGACTAATGCAAATGTACTCAGTATTGGAATTAAACCCCATCCGCGGGCAAGTCAGGAATTTCTACGTAGTATTAGCGATGTTACTATTCATGACAGTATCCCGGCGTTTGAACACATCGCCATTGTGCCTAATTCATCGGTTGTGATTGAGCTGCTGGAAGCAGGTATTCCTGTTTTCCAGTACTTTGAGCTTGATGATGTTGGCCATGATTACTATGGCTTTGTTAGAGAAGAAATTGCCCCTGAAGTCTCGTTAAAGGATCTTTATTTTCCATTTTGGAATTCAGGTTTCTTTAATGATCAGTGGCTTTTAAAATTTGCAGCATATAGCCCATCAGTGAATGATTCGTGGCGAGTTTCTTTACCTACGCTGATTTCTAAGATGAAAAGCTATATCCGCACAACTTCATAGTAATAGGTGTATTTTTGATATCTTCATTTTTAAAGCATGTATGGATTCGCCTGCCCTCAGTTAAAGGTTTTTTTTACAAACCCCGGAAAAAAACTTATTTGTTTCTTCCTATCAATGGCGCTGGTCTGGGACATTTGACACGCTCGCTGGCCATTGCACGGAAACTTCGCCGTGAGCAACCAGATGCTGATATTGTCTTTTTAACAACCAGCATCGGTGTGACGCTGGTTCACAAGGAGGGATTTCAGTGTCACCACATTACACCTTCAAAGCTGCTTAAGGCGGATGCCATCACTTGGAACAAGCTCTTTTATCGTTCACTTGTAAATGTGTTGGGCATACATCGCCCACATTGCTTGGTGTTTGACGGCACTATCCCTTACCTTGGCTTGCGAAGGGCCATGCGTGGGTATCCAAAGCTTCAGTGCATTTGGATCAAGCGGGGGCTCTATAAGGAGGGGATCGACCAGACCAATTTAAAGTCTCTAACATTAGGTTTCTCTTCGGTTGTCGCACCTGGAGAGCTTGTGTCTGAAGATGAGGATGCTGTTACACCAGATTTGTCTATTCACCAAGTGGAACCAATATCATTGCTTGACGGCAGTGATTTGATGAAACGTGATCTGGCGCGTGATATTTTGCGTCTACCTAAAGATCAACCGTGTGCTTATGTACAACTGGGAGCCGGAAACATCAATGGTATAGAAGATGTTCAAGATAAAATTATTAACAGCCTGAAAGAAAAGGGTATCCGGGTAGTGCTAGGTCAATCGCCAATAGCATTGAATCCACAGGCAAACTTGAGTGCAGACTCGGTAATTGTAGATTACCCTAATAGCAAGTATTTCCGTGCGTTTGATTTTGCAGTCCTTGCAGGCGGTTACAATTCCGTATGTGAAGCTGTGACGCTTGAGTTACCCGCTCTTTTTATTCCTAACACTGAAACTGGCGCTGACGATCAGTTAAAAAGAGTCCAGCAGTCTCGGCACTACGGCCCCTATGAAGTTATGGTTGAGTATTCCGAAGAATTTTTTGATGCAGCTATTGGTAGGCTATTAAAAATTGAATCTCGGGGTCATGGCTCTGGTGTCACTAATGGAGCTGTGTCTGCTGCTGAACTGATTGCTCGGCATGGTGTTTAATCGACCTTGGGATGATGAAATGACCAGTACTGTCTACTCTGTTGGTCGTGCACTTCGTTGGTCAGTTACCTTGAGCCGCAAGTTTATGCGGGTGGTGCCTTGGCTGACATTGCTAGCGGTAGTGTCTAGCGTTTTAAGTCAGTTTTTCATGTTGGCTGGTTTTTTATTACCGTTGAAGGTTGTCTTGCTCCTTGGTAGTGAAACAGTTCCTGTATACTTTCCATCAGTATTTCAAGATGTTGGTCGAGACGGACTGGTAGTATTCCTCAGCATTGCCTCTGTATGCTTTTATCTAACGCATCTTTTAACAGGGAAAATCGTTGATATTTCTGCAACTTCTGCTTGTAAAAAATTACTAAACCGAAGTAAGAAACTAGCGATTTTTGAGAATCAGCAGGAAATTGCGTCAAAAGGGTATGCAAGATATAGCCAAAATTTAGCTACAGTCGGTTTCGTTTCATTATGCCTGATGGTCATGGCTTGGTTTTACCCTGATATAGCGATATTCATCGCAATTTATATCACGTTATGTGTGTTGCTTGTGTGCATAGTGGCCTCCTACTCTAATTCTTTCCACACGAAACTCTCAAGAGAATTAAGTTCAGTTTCTCGTTTATTAGGTAGTCTTGGCTTTCTTTTATCATTTGCATATATTGTTTTAAATCATCTGTTAGGAAGCCCACCGGGGATTCTGGTTTCAGTTATTTCTTTGTTACTAGCTAGACAGACATTTGGGCGTTTAGCAACTTTTGCCAAAGATATACAGGGGCTCTACGGGCAGAAGTCCCAGCTGCGTGCCTTGTTTTTCCACGGACATACATTTTCCCAGAAGCCTATCTCACGTAACCAAGGGTTCTGGCCGCTGGTCGTGCCCGAAGCTCGTGATGCGTGGATTGCTGAGATGCTTGCTGAGATAGTTGGTTCTGAAAACTTCGAGTCTGATACACAATGGTTTGATATCGGGTTGCCCGACATTGTCTGTTATCACGTAAAGGTGGTGACTGGTGATGGCAGGTTTGAGTATGTTATGAAGCTATTCAATAGTAATCGATCTGCCTGGGCCAAACATGAAGCCACTTTACTTTCTAGCCAGAGGTCTTTGCCGTCAGTCCCAATAATAAAGCTTGACTTGGTTAAGGGGGTTCATTGCCATATTTATGATGTCACCGGTCTTAAACGATGTGGAAAAAAAGAGACCATAGACCAACTTGTTAAATTTCGCACTCGGCTAATGTCAACGACTCCGCAAAGTGATATGGTTTCTTTGTATGCGCGCTCACATCCCATGCTTTGGCAGCGACTGGATCAGCAGTCGATAATCCGAATGAGGGATTTGCTTGACCGCCTCGCTGATTCTGATGCCGTTGAACAATTTTTGATTCGCCTGAATGATATAAAAGAAACGCTGCGTTTTTTACCTTTAGCTCTTATTGCCCACGATATAAGGCCTGGAATGTTGTGGAAATCAGATAACGGCGATTGCTTTTTAATCAACTGGACCCGGTGGAGCATTGAACCGATTGGCGCGAAGTTGCCTGTATCGGTGCTTTATGAGCCTTCTTTTACGGAGATTATTGAGGATATTGCTTCGGAACGGACAGACATTAGTAAGATAGAATCTCACGATATACGTCTTGCAGCATTAATTTCAGAATTCGAGCAGCGTTTGCAGCGCGCCCGCTATGCTGAAGCTCATGCGCTAGTCTCTAAAATACTGTTAGCGGCCAAGTCCGCCTAAGTACTGTTCTTCATTGGAGGTTTCGTGCCCCGCGTTGCAATGATTGTATGGAATGATGTCCGAAATGATGCTCGTGTAAAAAATGAAGCAAATACTTTGGCTTCTGCAGGTTACAAAGTATATGTACATGGGCTGTTTACAACCGGTCTTACCCCTCGAGAGGAAAGGCTCTCATCGGGTGTCATTGTTGTTCGCCATGGGCATCAGCAGGGTGCCATGCTTGTGAAGCCAAAGAAGCACACAGCCAAGCGTAGTCGGTTTCAACTGCTATTACTGATGGCCAGCCGTATCTTTACGCATGTTGCTGTTCTTCTGAGTCTTCTCAAGCTACGACCAGCAGTAGTGCATGCTCATGACGTGAATGTTTTACCCACGGCCTGGTTAGCGGCTCGTCTTTGCGGCGCAAAACTTGTGTACGATGCTCACGAAATTAGCTCTGGTCGTGAAGGCTATCGCAAAATTGGGAGGCTCGTTGCTTGGATTGAAAAGAGGATTATGCCCAAAGCGGCAGGTACAATTACTACCACGGACGCCAGGGCGAAGTTTTTTGCTCGCGCTTATAAAATACCAAGGCCTCTAGTGCTACAGAATCGGCCCCGTTTGGCGATTGTTCAAGGAGATGATCGAATTCGAGAAACGCTGGGCTTGTCTGAACCATTTCCGATCGTAATTTACCAGGGGGGACAGCAGCCTGGGCGAGGGCTTGAGCGTTTGGTTAAGTGCTCAGTAGATGTGCCTAATGCATATTTTGTGTTCGTAGGTGGTGGTAGTCTACATGAAGAATTAAAGCAACTTGCTGTATCTCTAGGTTTGGAAAATCGTGTATTTTTCATTCCGACCGTGCCGCTTGACGATCTTCCAAAATATACGTCCTCAGCGGATATTGGTGTACAGCCCATCGAGAACACCTGCCTGAACCACTTCACCACCGATTCCAACAAGCTGTTCGAGTACGTGATTGCCGGCTTGCCCGTGGTGGCCAGCCAGCTCCCGGAGATCGGTAAGGTAGTGCGTGAGCATGACCTGGGGCTCCTGGTGCCCGAGAGCGATACTCAAGCCTTGGCCAGTGCCATTCGCAAGCTGGTCGATGCTCCCGAGTTGCGGCAGCACTATCGCGCCAATGCCCTCAAGGCGGCCGAAACGCTCAACTGGGAAGCCCAGGAGTGTGAACTCGTGGCGCTCTACGCTCGAGTGCTGCCTAACGTTCAGATCGGCGTTTCCCCTCGATGAGCCCGGTGCGCATCCTGCTGCTAGGTTTTTACTTTCCTCCTGATATCAGCCCCGGCGCGTTTCGTGCCGAGGCGCTGCTGCATGCGCTGGATGCTCGTTTACCCGAGGGTAGCGAAGTGCATATGGTCTCTACCGCGCCACATCGTTTCACGCAGGGCCAGGTGCAGGTAGCTAAAGAGGAGTGTTTACCTAGCGGCAAGAGCCGCATCACTCGTTTGGAGATCACACAACCTGGCAAGGGAATGGCTGGGCAAGCGATGGGGTTTCTTGGCTATGGCCGGCAGGTAGCCAAACTTACGCGTGGCGAGCACTACGACCTGGTGGTGGCTACCTCTTCGCGTTTGATGACGGCGGTGTTGGCGCGTTGGCTGGCGAATCGCCATGGGGCCAAGCTCTATCAGGATATTCGCGATAACTTCGTTGATAACCTGCCCCACGTGTTGCCTGGAGGTATCGGCAAGGCACTGGCGCCGTTTTTCGGCTTACTGGAGCGCTGGGCGCTGTGTGAGGCACAGCGGGTGAACCTGGTGTCGCGTGGCTTTGCGCCATACTTCACTTCTCGGTATCCGCTGCAGCACTTTAGCTGGCATACCAATGGCATCGACCTGTCATTCGTGCATGCCGTGGAGCAGGGGATATTCCTGCCGGGGCCGGAGCGCAGGTCAGATGCGCCGCTCAAGGTGCTCTATGCGGGAAACCTGGGCGCGGGGCAGGGCTTGGAACATATTCTGCCGGCGTTGGCCAAGCGACTGGAGGGCCGAGCCGAGTTTCGCATCATAGGCGCTGGTGGCGGAGCCGATGCGCTACAGCAGGCCCTGGATACGCAACGGGTGAGTAACGTTACCCTGCAGCCGCCCATACCGCGCGATGCCCTGATACAGGCCTATCGTGATACCGATGTGCTATTTCTACACCTGAATACCTTGCCATCGCTGGATACGGTGCTGCCTTCCAAGCTGTTCGAGTATGCCGCCACCGGCCGGCCAATCTGGGCGGGGGTGGCGGGCTTCGCTGGCGGCTTCATCGAGGAGGAGATCGACAATGCGGCCGTCTTTCTTCCGGCGGATGTCGAGAGTGCGGTCGCCGCACTGGGGCGACTTGCGCTATCCTCTCGCCCGCGGTCACGCTTCGTGGCTCGATGGCGGCGAGATCGCATCATGGAAGAGATGGCTGATGAGGTGTTGGCAGTGGTGAAAAATGAAGCGTAAGTATGAGCGCCGACACTCACGGTGGTATGAGGTTCTGCTGTTGGGGTTGGGCCTGCACCTGTTGGTGGGGCTGCCGCTGATAGTGATATTGCCTTCGCTCGAACGCTGGGGGTGGGAGTTCTGGCATTACCTGCCCGATGTACGCACCAATACCCTGATAGCCATAAGTGGTGCCTTCATGGCCTCGGCGCTCACGCTGCGGCGCATGAGTCGTTACCCGGGGGCCCAGCTGGCGGCCAATATCATGCCCACGGTATCGATTGCCTTCTTGATCGCCGTGGCGCTGTTATTTTTCACCCGTGAAGGCTACACCCGCCAGGTGCTGTTTGCTGGCTACCTGGTGAGCTTGGCCTGGTTCTATGTCGGATACTTCATCGGGCGGCGTTTCCGCCGCTTGAAACTGGCGCTAGTGCCATTCGGCAATACCCGCCGCTTGCTCGGCACGCGCCAGGTAGACCTGCGGCTACTCGAGTGCCCCGACCTGCAAGGAGTTCGGGTAGACGGTATCGTCGCCGACCTGCGTGCAGAAGACCTGCCTGCAGAGTGGGAGCGATTTCTGGCCACATGCACGCTATGTCATATCCCGGTATATCACATTCGGCAAATCTCCGAGTCCATCTCGGGCCGGGTGCAGATCGATCATCTTTCCGAAAATGAGTTCGGCAGCCTGCTACCGCCGCTTATCTATGTGGGCGTAAAGCGTGTAGCCGACTTCATTGGCGCATTGGTGTTGCTGCCGCTGCTATTGCCGGTGATGTTGGTGACCGCCGTCATCATCAAAATCGACAGCCCGGGGCCGGTGTTCTTCATGCAGCCGCGCATGGGCTACCGGGCACGGCCGTTCTTGATGTTCAAGTTCCGCAGCATGCACCATGATATGAGTGGTGAAGACTTTACCATCTCGGAAGACGACCCCCGCATCACGCGGGTAGGGCGGATTATCCGCAAGTATCGTATCGATGAGCTGCCGCAGATCTTTAACATCCTGAAAAGTGAAATGAGTTTTATCGGCCCCAGGCCGGAATCGGTCTCCCTCTCCGAGTGGTACGAAGAAGACGTCCCGTTCTTCAGCTACCGCCACGTGGTGCGGCCGGGTATTACCGGTTGGGCCCAGGTAGAACAGGGCTATGCCGCCGAGGTCGATGGCATGACCCGCAAGCTGCAGTACGACTTCTACTACATCAAGCACATCTCGCTGTGGCTGGATGTACTGATCAGCCTGAAGACGGTGCGGATACTGTTTACCGGTTTTGGGGCGCGTTGAGGCCAGGCTTAGGCACGGCCGGTCGGTGGTATTATTCTTGCGAGCGCCCTGGGGCGCTCGCTGCATTTTGGTCGTTCAGGAGCTTGGTAGAGGGATGACGGGAATATTTGCGCGGGAACGGGCCTTGATGCTCAATCAATGGGCGCTGCTGCTGGTATTGATGCTGCTGATCGCTACACCGGTGCGCAGTCATGCCGTGGTAGCCGTATTGATGCTCTACGCTATCGGCTATCTGGTGGCGCATCGTCGCTCGCTGGTGGTAACGCGCGTCGACTGGGCGGTGATGGGGCTTCTGGGAGCGTTCTTGCTGTCGCGGTTGCCGATCTATGTGCTCGATCCGCAGTCCCGCTACCTGGCCCCCGGGGCGCATATGGTGGCGTTGGTGCCGATTTATCTGATGCTCAGGCACCTGGTGTATCCGGTGGACCTGCGCCAGCTTCGCCAGTTCATGGAGCTCGGCGTCATACTGGGTAGCCTGGGCGCCTTTATGGTAGCGCTGGTGCAAACCCAGTGGCTGGACTACTACCGCGCCGATGGCTTCTTGTTCAGCATCAATTTGGGTTACCTGAGCTGTGCGATGGGCTTTCTCGCCGTATGCCTGATGCGGGACGGCCGCTATCGGCGCTGGCTGCTGGCAGCCGCGGTGGCGGCGGTGGTGACGTGCCTCTTGACCCTGGCGCGAGGGGCGATTCTTGCCGTGCCGCTACTGCTGGTGCTCAGCCTGGCCCTGAACATCGACCGCCTTGGTAAGCGAGTGGTGGCGGTGGCGATTGCCGCCATGTTGGCGCTGCCGCTGGTAGGCTATGCTGTTCTGCCGTCCGTACAGGATCGGGTCGACTACACCGTCAACGAGGTGGTCAACTTGGCCGAAGGCAACATCGAGGCGGCCGTTTCCAGCGGTGGTCGCCTGCAGTTGTGGACCGCCGCCAGCCACGCGTTCCTGGAGCGCCCGCTGATCGGGCTTGGCTACGATGAGCGTGAGTCGCTAAATGCTGAGCTGGTGGAGCAAGGCGTGATTACCGATTGGGTACTCGGTGTTAGCCGTGGCCATGCGCACAGCCAGTACATGGAAGTGGCCGCCACCGGTGGTGTGCTTGGGCTGGTGGCGTTGTTCGGTTACCTGGTGGCGCCAGGCATCTACCACTGGCGCTTGCATCGTCGCGAGCCGGAGAATCCCTGGCCACAGGTGGCGTTGGTGTTCACCGCGGGCTTTGCCCTCTACAACCTCACCGAGGCGGCCATTCACCATGAGATGATGGCCACCTTCTACGCCTATATGCAGGTACTGTTGGTGGTGATGGCTTGCAGGCACGCAAAAGGTACTGATCAGTGGAAGTGTGTTAGTGAGTGATGCTTCTATTGTTAACAGTGCTAATGAGTAGTACACCGCCTACTAGGGGCTCAGCGTTCCCTTCGAGGACAGCCGCGGGCCTAAACGGCCTAAGTCGCTATTCAATATATAAGGCAACGAAGTATGGCTTATTATTCTGAAGAACAGTTGCTTAAAATTGGTTTTAAGCATGTTGGTTCAAATGTCAAAATAAGTGATAAAGCAAGCATCTATGACGCTGAAGAAATTGAAATTGGCGATCATTCTCGAATTGATGATTTCTGCGTGATATCGGGTAAAGTATCAATAGGAAATTATTGCCATATAACTCCAATGTGTCTCGTAGCCGGCGGAAAATTAGGGGTTTTAATTTCTGATTTTAGCTCGCTAGCATATGGAGTAAAGGTTTTTTCTCAGTCGGATGATTATACCGGCGAGTCTATGGTAAATTCACTTATACCAAAAAAATATAAATCGGAAATATTTGATAAAGTTCGCATAGAGCGTCATGTTGTGGTTGGAGCTAATGCTGTTATTCTTCCTGGTGTTACGGTCAGAGAAGGCTGTGCGATAGGTGCGTCAGCACTATTATTAAAAAGTACCGATGCATGGGGGATCTATGCTGGCGTACCTGCAAGTAGAATTAAGGAAAGAAGCAAGAAGATTCTAGAGCTCGAAGCAAAATTTTTGGAAGAGGGTTTCCATGATTCCATTTAATAAGCCTGCCCAAACTGGCCGTGAAGAAGCACACTTACTGAAGGCATTGTCGAGTGGTAAGCTTTCGGGCGACGGGGAGTACTCACTGAAGTGCCATGAATGGTTTGAGCGAAATTTGCCATGTAAGCGGGCACTACTAACTCCTTCATGTACTCAAGCGCTTGAGTTAGCGGCTATCTTGATAGATATAAAGCCTGGCGATGAAGTGATCATGCCGAGTTATACATTTGTTAGTACAGCAAATGCGTTCGTTCTTCGTGGAGCTAAGGCTGTATTTGTTGACATACGACCGGACACGATGAATATTGATGAGGCCAAGATAGAAGCATCGATTACTGACAAGACGAAAGCAATAGTACCAGTTCATTATGCTGGTGTGGCATGTGATATGAATGCAATCATGTCGTTGGCAGAGCGGTATGGTTTGTATGTCATTGAAGATGCCGCACAAGGCATGATGAGTGAGTATGAAGGCAGGCAGCTGGGCACTATTGGCCATATGGCCGCTTATAGTTTCCATGAAACAAAAAACTATACTAGTGGTGGAGAAGGTGGGCTGCTAATAATTAATGACTCATCTTTCCAAGATAGAGCTGAAATAATACGAGAGAAAGGCACTAATAGGAGTTTGTTTTTTCGCGGCTTAGTTGACAAATATAGCTGGGTAGATGTTGGGAGCAGCTATCTCCCGAGCGAGCTGCAGGCCGCTTATTTATGGGGGCAATTAGAGAATGTTAATGAGATAAATAATTTTCGTCTTTCCATTTGGGAAAAATATCATGCTGGGTTAGCTCCTCTAAAAAATGAAGGGCTGCTAGATCTTCCATCGGTGCCCAGTAATTGTAAACATAATGCACATATGTACTATATAAAAGTAAAAGACCTTGATGAAAGAAAGAGGCTGATTCATTACTTGAAAGAACGGGACATAATGGCAGTTTTCCATTACGTGCCATTGCATACCGCAAAGGCTGGTGTTGATTATGGACGTTTTTCAGGTAAAGATGTGTATACCTCGAATGAGTCTGAAAGGTTGTTGAGATTGCCTATGTGGTTCAATATACCGACTAGCTATATTGATAATATCATAGATGCGGTGTTGGATTTTTACCATTGAACATAAGAAATATTATTAGTTTTTCTGTGGGGCCACTGTTTGGCGCTGTTTTAGGTTTCATTACGTTACCTTTAATCGCCTGGTTATTCCCCCAAGAGGATATAGGCCGTTTTACTTTGTATCAAGCCGTGCTTGGTTTTGGAGTAATGCTGTTCAGCCTGGCGATGCATCAAGCGTATGTAAGAGAGTATCATGAAAGCCCTGATAAAGGCGTGCTTTTGAAGTTGACAGTGTTGCCTGGGGGGATCTTTTTCTTAATATTCAGCTGTATCTTTATTTTTTCACCCCTCAGCTTGTCTGTGTTGATATTTGATGTCAGCTCACTGAGTTTGGATTTTATGATACTCGGTGGCCTGTTACTCTCGTACTTGATAAATATTCTCGTCCATGTGCTTAGAATGCAAGAGCGCGGAGTGGCATTTTCCGTTGCAGAAGTAATGCCGAGACTGTCGCATCTGCTGTTCATTGCAATAATAATAATTTTTTTTAATGCGTATGATTTCCAAGACTTAATCGCTTCGAATATCATTGCCTTATTTGTGACTTTTATTGCCTTGACCTTCATGCTAAGTCCCGATATAGGAAGCGCACTAAGGTCTAGGTTCAACCGTAGAAAAATGAAATCCATGTTGGCATTTTCTATGCCATTAGTCGTGGGAAGTCTGTCATATTGGGCATTGACGACAATGGATCGCTTTTTTCTCAGGTCTCTTGCTGGCTTTGAGGAACTTGGCTTATATGCAGTTACTGTTAGCATAGCATCGGTAGCTGCAATTTTATCTAAAATATTCTCCAACCTGTGGCACCCAACGGTCTATCGATGGGCCAAGGAAGGGGTGAGACCTGACAGGGTTCAGACTGTTGTCGACTATATGCTTGTCGGTGTACTAAGTATATGGGCTTTGGCGGGCCTGTTATCCTGGTTTATTACTTATTTACTGCCACAAGAGTACAATGAGATTCAATACTTAGTGGTAGCATGCATCGCAATGCCACTGCTTTATATGTTGTCGGAGACGACGGTAGTAGGTATTGGTATAACGCGGCGCTCAGTTTTTTCAATGCTGGCGTCAATCTTAGCGCTTGTTGTAAATCTTATCTTGAATTTCATATTGATTCCAGAGCATGGCGCTGCAGGTGCGGCTATGGCATCGGCGTACTCCTTCTGTGTATTTTTCGTCGTAAGAACTGAGTCTAGTTGTTATGTATGGGAGAATATACGTAGGAACAAAATGTACTTACTTTTGGCACTCTATTTGATGGCCACGACGGTGACAACATTCCAATTCTTCGAATCTCAAATGATTTCATCTCTCATTTGGCTACTACTGCTATTTCTTACTGGTATAATGTTTTACAGTAGATTGTCCCATGCATTTCTTTTTGTCAGAAATAAGGTGATTGATAGATGCTGATAATTTACAGTGCATTACGTATGGGAGGGATTGAAACTTTCTTTGTGAGGCTTGCCAGAGAGCGCTATAGGCAGGGACTCCATACCAAGGTGCTTTTGCTAGCAAATGACAATGAAAGCGATCCTGAGTTGCTGGCACAAATGGAAGATGTGGCGGATATTTATAGGTTTAATGATCTATTTCATCAATTCCCAATTCTCAAGCATCGCTTCAAACTCTTCTCACCTATGAAAAATAATAATGTTTTAAGAGTTCTCGAGGGAGTGACACAAGTGCATGTAAGCAATGCTGAAAATGCTTTGCTAGCGGATCGATTGATAAATATAGCGAATGCATGTATTCCTATCACCGTTGGTGTATATCATTCGCTTGAATTTTCCTGGGGGGGTAAAAGTCTTCCTCATTTTGAAAATATAAATCGCAAGTTTGTTTTACAACATTTGCCTGACGCAAACCTAATGTGTTTTGCTGAGTCGACTAAAGAGTTTATGCAAAGAAAACACTCTTTGCCCATAAAAAATGCCAAGGTGTTTCGTTTAGGAGTAGTGAGTGGTTCGACGCCTACTTTATTAAACGATGGTGCGAGTAGTTCAAAGGTTGGGTATCGGGAACAATTAAAAATTTGTACTGTTGGACGCTTGGTAGAATTTAAGAGTTATAATTTATGGATGCTAGATGTTGTAAAAGAGCTCGTAGATATGGGGTTGCCTGTTGTTTTTGATATATATGGCGAGGGACCTCTTTCAGACGAAGTATATAGTAAAATACAAAAGCTAGGCATTGATAATGCCGTAAAAATGATGGGTACTTTTGAGTATTCAAAGTTTAACGACGTGGTACGTGAGTACGATCTTTTCGTTGGTAGTGGTACTGCAATAATCCAGGCTTCATTTTGTGGCGTACCTTCAATAATTGGAATTGAATCTATTCCCGAACCAGTTTCATATGGTTTTTTTAGCGATTTTTCAGAGTATGAGTATCATCATCCGACATTGAATTTTCCCAAAAAGTCTGTTGTGGATATTATAGCGAATTACTACCAGCTTGATGTTGCACATAAGCATGCCATTGCTAAGCATCACATTAAGGCTGCAGAGATGTTTTCAATGGCAGAGGTGGTTAGGAATTTTGAATTGCCATATTTAGTAAGTTCAAAACGTTTTAGATATTCGAAAGTTTCTTATTATTTTAGTGAGAAATTGTTCGACATTAAGCATAAGTTGTCAGGAATAAGAGTCGATTATACCAAGACCAAGTTTACAGATGATACTTGAATGCGGTGTCGGTTAGTAATTAAATTATAGCTGCATTTTTTCAAATTTTGGAGACACTCGCATGTGTGGTATAGCAGGTTTTGTCGATTGGAAATTGATGTCAGACGACAGGCATCTCAAGGCTATGACTGATGTTTTGCACCATAGAGGCCCTGATGATAGTGGCTACTCGATGCAGCAATACGCTAGTGCTCAAGTAGGGTTGGGGCATCGAAGGCTCTCAATTCTAGACCTAACCAAGCATGGCCACCAACCGATGCACTATCAGCATCTGTCGATTATTTTTAATGGTGAAGTCTATAACTTTCAAGAAGTCCGCGATGAACTCGAGCGCTTAGGCTATAGTTTTGACTCTAGCTCAGACACGGAAGTAGTCCTGAAGGCATACCACTGCTGGGGGATGCCAATGGTTCATCGCCTTAATGGTATGTTCGCTTTAGCGATTTTGGATTCTCGGTCTCAAAAAATAGTTCTTCTCCGTGATCGTGCTGGTGTTAAGCCTCTTTATTGGTACCATCATGATGGTTTACTGATGTTTGCTAGTGAGCTTAAAAGCTTCCATGAACACCCTAGGTTTAATAGGGTGATCGATAAAAATGGGTTGGCCTTGTTCTTCCAGCATGGCTATATTCCACAGCCTCATACTATTTTTAAGAATACGCGAAAGCTCAAGGCGGGGCATAGTATAACGGTTGATTTGAGCAGTGGAGATATTGTAGAAAATGAATATTGGGATATACTTGGCTGTTATAGACAACCTAAGTTAGATGTCACTGAAACCGAGGCGTTAGAAGAAACAGAGCGCCTTATGATATCGGCTTGTGAGTATCGTATGGTGGCGGATGTGCCCGTGGGTATGTTTCTTAGTGGTGGTTACGATTCTTCAGTAGTTACGGCACTTTTGCAGTCTAATAGAACTGACAAGCTTAAGACTTTTGCCATTGGCTTTGAGGAAGATGCATATAACGAAGCACATCATGCGAAAAAAATAGCTAACTATCTTGGTACAGATCATACGGAGTATTATTGCACCCAAAAGGATGCTTTGAAAATACTGCCCAGAATTGTGGAAATATGGGATGAGCCTTTTGGGGATCCTTCAGCAATACCTACTGTTTTGGTCAGTGAGCTAGCTCGTCAGCGCGTGACTGTTTCGTTGAGTGCGGATGGTGGTGATGAAATATTTGGTGGATATGATAAATATCCATACATCCTGAAACTGAATAAATACCTATCTAAAATTCCTATGCGAGGGTCTCTTGGTTCGATAATGTCTGTTATTGACCCTGCATCGCTACCTATAATAAATAAAAGTAAAAAAATTACGAGAAAATACACAAAGCTTGAGTCTGCTCTAAAAGCAAAGAATAGCATTGATTTGCTTGGTACGACAAGTAATGTGTTTTCAGTCCGTGAAGTGAGGAAATTACTTGATAGTAGCGATGAAGAAATTGTCACTGAATTTGACTATTATGAAGGGCTTTTTGACGACAATGATTCTTTGAATTCGCTACTCGCAGTGGATTATAAGACCTATCAACTGGATAATATTCTGGTTAAAGTAGATCGCGCGACAATGTCTTGTAGCCTGGAAGGTCGTGAGCCACTTCTCGATTATCGGCTTATAGAATATGTGGCACGTTTGAGATCAGACTTAAAAATAAAAGGTGGCGATAGAAAGTATTTGCTGAAGGAAATTACGCATAAGTATATACCCAAAGAACTTATGGATAGGCCTAAAATGGGATTCGGGATACCACTCATTGATTGGTTTCGAGATGAATTAAAGGACTATATTTTACACTATCTTAGCGAGTTCAGACTTACCCAAGGGGGTGTTTTTAACGTAGAGCAAGCCCTTAAGGTTAGGGATGACTACTTGAATGGTGTAAGTGACGAAGTCAACAAGGTTTGGTTAATGGTGATTTTTGAGATGTGGAGAGAGAGGTGGATGTGAACAATAGAGAAGTCACTTTTTTCATTACAGCGCTAGAGGGTGGTGGTGCCGAAGCTGTTTGTGTCAATGTTGCGAATGGCTTAGCTGAGCGCGGATGGAATGTTACTTTGGTTGTACTTCATCTTAATAAAGCAGCATATCTGGATCGCATTAGTCCATTAGTCCGCCTGAATGTATTAGAAGTGGAGTATGTAAGGCATGCCTTTTTTGCCCTCCATAGTTATTTGAGAAGAAATGGCGTAAAGAATGCTGTTGTTTTTAATTATGAGCTTACAGTGATGTTGGTGATGGTGCGTGCTGTTGGCTTTTATAAGTTTAGGCTGATTGCTAGAAATATTAACACACTCTCTGAGGCGAGAAAGCGTTCAAAAGGCTTTTGGCGAAAGCATGTGGTGTCGCGGTTAATTGATACATTTTATTGTAAAGCTGATTTTATCGTCAATCAGTGTAAAGGCATGCAGCGTGATCTTGTCGAATTATATGGGGTTGATGAGTCCAAAGCCCCGGTGATTTATAATCCTGTTAACCAGAGAGTTGAGGAAATCTCTAGATCACTTAAGTGGAATGATATAGAAAAGCAGGATTACTTTCTATGTGTTGGTCGCCTGGATCAGCAGAAAGCCTTTCATTACGCTATTGAGGCTTTTGCAGCTATCGCACATGACTTTCCTGATATGCGGCTTAAAATTGTTGGCAGGGGAGTCTTGGAAAGTTATCTTAAGGAGGTTGCGCGTGATTTTGGCATCCAAGATAGAGTTGACTTCGAAAGCTTCCAGAATGATATAGTCCCATTTTACTTGGGAGCTAAGGCAACTGTTTTAACCTCACTTTACGAGGGGTTCCCAAATGTTCTAATCGAATCAATTACGCTTGGCACACCGGTTATTGCATTTGACTGTAAAAGTGGCCCAAACGAAATTATCAATAATGACAATGGTATCCTTGTAGAGTATTTGTCAACCGAAGGGTTGGTCTCAGCCATGCGGCTTATCAATAGTGGGTTTACGGCAGAACAGGTGCACGCATCCGCGGCGCCCTTTGAAATGCGCCGCGCGCTTGATGCATATGAGAAATTGTTGTCATAATTGTTGAGCCACAAGCTGTTTTATTGTGTGCTTTTTGGTTATTCGGATTTTCCTGTTGGCGTTCTTTATTGGTGATAACCTGGTAATGAGAATTGCGCTAGTGGTAACCCAGTACGAGGCCGGTGGCGCCCAGAAGGCGGCCATCAACCTGGCCAACGGACTGGTGAGGGCGGGGCACACACCTACCTTGATCTTTCTCTACAAGAAGGCCGAGGCCGATTTTTATATCGAGCCTGGGGTAGTGGTCGAGCATCTGCTACCTGAAAAGCGCCCTGTCGCGTTGCTACTGTTCTCCTTGCCGCGGCTGGTGAAGGCGCTGCGCCGGGCCGGCGCGGAACAGGTGATCGCCTTTACCCACTACGCGAACCTCTATTCGGCACTGGCGTGCAAGCTGCTCGGCATGCCGCTGGTGATTTCTCACCGTAACCCGCTGTTCTCCTATGGTCGTTTGACTCAGTTGGCCGACCGTTGGCTGGCCCGGTTGGGTTGCCTGGGTACCGTTACCTATGTATCGCAAGCGGTGCGTGACTCCTTCGAGGAGCACTACGCAGGCCAGCAACTCAAGCACAAGGTGATCTACAACTGTGTCGACGGGCCTCGCGGGGAAGCTGATGTGGCCCCTGTCGACGGCGATTATCTGCTGGCAGTGGGGCGTTTGAGTGAGCAGAAGAACCATGCGTTGCTGATCGAGGCCTTGGCGCGCTCGCACTATACCGGCGACCTGGTGATTCTGGGCGAGGGCGAGTGCCGCGCTTCTCTCGAGGCGCTTGCCGAGCGGCTCGGTGTTGCTTCGCGGGTCAAGCTGCCGGGTGTGAAGCGCAACGCAGAGGTGAGCGCCTGGTTGCAGGGTGCCAAGGCATTCTATATGCCATCCAGGTACGAGGGCATGAGCAATGCGCTGCTGGAGGCGGTTGTCGGACGCACCTATACCGTGGTCTCCAATGTGCCGGCCCAGGTCGAGGCGGTGAGCGTGGGGCACGAGACCTATGGTGAAGTGCTGGAGATCGATGACGTGGCGGCCTGGGCGGCATCGATGGATGCCTTGCAGGGCGTTGCGCGGCCCCAACCAGCGGCTACGGTAGCCGAGGCGCTGGCCGAGCGTTACTCTTTCGCACGGTTCATGGCCGATTTTACTTCGCTGCTGCCGGATGAGTGATCGATGATCGATATGTTGAGGGCGCGCATGGCTACCCGCGAGGGCGGCCGTGGCGCGCTGGTGACGTTTCTAAATCCCTATTCGTATCGCATCGCCCGCCGGCATCCGTCGCTTTTCCGTCGTTTCGATACCATTCATTACGATGGCATCGTGCTGGCAAAGCTGATGATGCTTGCCGGCGTGAGCGTGCAGCGCACCAGTTTCGATATGACCTCATTGGCCAACTCGGTATTGGCTAGGGCGGCTGACGAGGGCCGTGGAGTGGCCTTCGTGGGCAGTGAGCCGGGAGTGCCAGAGCAGGCAGCCGAGACGCTGCAGGCGCACTTCGCGGGGCTGCCGGTGGTGTCGGTGCGTCATGGATTCTTCGACAGCGACGAGCAGCGCGCTGCGCATATCGCCGAGCTGGTGGCGTTGGCGCCGGCGGTAGTGGTGGTGGGCATGGGCGTGCCGCTTCAGGAACGCTTCCTGGTCGACCTGGTTGACGCGGGGTGGCGCGGCGAGGGATACACCTGCGGTGGGTTTCTCCATCAGACCGCCAAGGGCGGGGCCCAGTACTATCCAGCCTGGATGGATCGCATGAACCTGCGCTGGCTGTATCGCATCTATGATGAGCCAAAGCTGATAAGACGCTATACCATCGACTACTCGATCTTCCTTGCGCTGTTTGCCGGCGACCTTGCGAAGTATTACTGGGGCAAGCGCTCTCGGGTGTAGCCATCGGGCAGAGTGACTGCCATGACATCGTTTGAAGTGAGGGTGTAGTGAGCCGTAGGTCTGGTTTTAGTAAGTATGAGCCGTTTCAGATCATTGGCCCTGTGGTCGATCTGCTTGGCGTGATTGTCGCCGGGTGGCTGGTCTACTGGGCGCGCTTCGGCGAATGGCAGTTGATCGAGCTGTATTGGCTGGCGCTGCTGGCCATTGCGATGCTCGTGGTGCTGGTCAACGGGCTGCATGGCTCCTACCAGGACTGGCGCACGTCGAGTTTCGCCCACGTACTGCTGAGGCTGGTGCTGGTATGGGGCGGTATTGCCTTGGTGGTGATGTCGTTCCTGTTCCTGGCCCACGTGGCGGAGCGCTATTCGCGGCTGTGGGTAGGTTTTACGCTGCTCGGCTCGTTCCTTTTCTCGGTGCTGGCGCGGGTGCTGGCCTATCAGGTGGTGAGGGCGCTATACCGTCGCGGCCGGCTGCGGCGCGGGGTATTCCTGGTGGGCCCTCAGGGGCATGTGCTGGGCGTGGCGCGGGATATGCGCCGCCACTCCACCGAGGGCTTCGGGATTTCGGGGATTCATCGCTTGTCTGGCGAGCCGCAGGCGGTGGACCTCGAGCGCCTTGTGCAGCGTGTCGAGGCATCCGGTGCCAGCGAGATCTGGATCTGCGTGCCGCTGGAGCGCGGCCACGAGGTGCAGGTGCTGTTCCGCGCCTTTCAACAGTTGATGATGGATGTGCGGCTGATTCCGGACCTCAAGGACATGCGCCTGCTCAACCATCGGGCCAGCCAGGTGGCGGGACGCTATGCGCTGGACCTGAGCGTTAGCCCCATGGCGGGCATGGCGCCCTATGTGAAGCGCCTGGAGGATATCGTGCTGGGTGGCTTGATCAGCCTGTTGATCCTGCCGGTGTGCCTGGCCATTGCGCTGGCGGTGAAGCTTGGCTCTCCGGGGCCGGTGCTGTTCAAGCAGTACCGCACGGGCATCAATGGCAAGCGCTTCAAGGTGTATAAGTTCCGCTCCATGGAGGTGCATGAGGAGTCGAGCGGGCAGCTGACCCAAGCAACCAAAGGCGATCCAAGGGTGACGCGCCTAGGGGCGTTTCTACGTCGTACGTCGCTGGACGAGTTGCCGCAGTTCTACAACGTGCTGCAGGGGCGGATGTCGATCGTCGGGCCGCGGCCCCATGCACTGGCGCACAATGACCACTACCGCGGCATCGTGGAGTCGTATATGCGCCGGCATAAGGTCAAGCCGGGCATCACCGGCTGGGCACAGGTCAATGGGCTGCGCGGTGAGACCGACACCGTGGAGAAGATGGAGCAACGGGTTGAGCACGATCTGTGGTACATCGACAACTGGTCGCTGTGGCTGGATCTGAGAATCATCTTTCTGACCGTGTTCAAGGGATTTGCGGGGCAGAACGCCTATTGACCGCTGTTGGGGCATTACCTTGATTTCGACTATGGGGGCCGGCATTATGCCGGCTCTTTTCGTTTTTGCTCCTGCGAGGCATTTGCATCGTGACGATGGCCCAGGCACTACCGGTATCTCCCGGCTCTGGCATGCGGATCTATACCAGCATGGCGGCATTTTTGTTGATGGCGATTGCGCTGGTGGTGCCGAGCGGCTATTCGCTGGGTGCGGTGATGCTGCTGCTCGGCAGTGTGGTGCTGCTTGGCAAACGGGGGCAATTGACGCTGCGTCGTGCCGACCTGGCGATCATGGCTGTGTTCGCGGCCTATGCGCTGGTAGTGATCGCCGAGGCGTGGTGGGACGGCCAGGGCTCGCGAGGCATGGATAGGCCGGCGCGTTTCCTGTTGGCGATTCCCGCGCTGCTGCTGGTGCTGGCGTTTCCTCCCCGGGCGGGGGCGATCTGGGCCGGCCTGGCGACAGGCGGCATTCTTGCTGGTGGCTGGGCGGGCTGGCAAAAGCTCATCGAGGGCGTTGAGCGTGCCAGTGGTTACACCTATGTGATCCAGTTCGGCAACATCAGCATGCTGAGCGCGATCCTGTGCGCCGCCGGGCTGGGTTGGGCGCTCGTCCAGCCGCGCGCTCGACTCTGGGTGGCGCTGCTGGCGCTGGGCATCGCAGGCGGCGTGCTGGGCTCGCTGTTCTCAGGCACCCGCGGTGGCTGGGTAGGTATTCCGGTGGTGCTGTGGGTGCTGTACCGCGGCTATGGCCGGGACTTGCCGGGCAAGTGGAAATCGCTGGCCCTGGTGGCAGTGCTGGTGGTTGGTACCATGGCCTATGCCATCCCTCAAACGGGCGTCCAGTCGCGTGTCGGCCAGGCGGTGAATGATATCCAGCGCTACGTAAACCAGGAGAACCGCACGTCATCGGTGGGGGCGCGTTTCGAGATGTGGAAAGGGGCCGCGCACCTGATTGCCGAGAAGCCGCTGCTGGGGTGGGGAGAGAACGGCTATCAGTTGGGCATGCAGCAAATGGCCGATGACGATGTGATCCATCCGTTCATCACTACCTTCGACCACGCCCACAACGAGTTCATCGACGCCACGGCCAAGCGCGGTCTGTTGGGGCTGGCGGTACTCTTGGCGCTGTACTTGGTGCCGATGCGGCTTTTTGCTCGTCAGCTTGCGGCGCCTGACATGCAGCTGCGGGCCTTTGCGGTGGCCGGCGTGCTGTTGCCGGTGGCCTACTTCGATTTCGGCCTTACCCAGGTCTTCTTGGCGCACAACAGCGGGGTGATGGTGTATGCCTTCCTGCTGCCGGTGCTATGGGCGGGCTTCCGGGCGCGCGAGCGTCAGCTGGCCTCATGAGATAGTATTAGGCTCATGTCGATGCAATGTCCAAACATGCACCTAGAAGTCGTCATGGCGGCGTATAACGATCCGGAGGTGCTGACGCTAACCTTGGAGGGCTATCGTCGGCAGACCGAGCGGAACTTCAGCCTATGCATCGCCGATGATGGCTCTGGGCCCGAGGTGGCCGAGGTGATCGAACGCTTCCGTGGCTTGGGGTTGGACATCCGCCATGTGTGGCACGAGGACCGCGGCTTTCGCAAGGCGCAGATCGTCAATCGTGCCATTGAAGGCTCCCGGGCCGATTATATCGTGCTTACCGACAGCGACTGTGTGCCGATGCGCCATTTCATTGCCGACCACCGTGACTGGGCGCGCCCAGGGCATATGGTGGCCGGTCGACGAGTGGATACGGCCGAAGGGCTCACAGCACGGATCAAGTCGGGCGAGCTGAGCCTGGCCGGCCTGGAGCATCCGCTGAGGCTGCTCTTCCAGTCGCTGCGAGGCGGCCTCTCCCGCGCCGAGTTCGGCCTGCATCTGCCACGCTGGGCAGCCCAGCTGTGGAGCCGTAAGCAGTTGGCGTTGCTGGGCGCCAATATGGGCGTCTGGCGCGAGGACTTGATGGCCGTCAACGGCTTTGACAGCGATTTCGAAGGGTACGGCGCCGAGGAAGTCGACCTCGAGTGGCGGCTGATTGGCTGGGGTGTAAAGCAGCGTGCCATGCGTGGCCGTGGGGGCCTGATCCATATTCACCATCACCAGCGCCAGGCCGATGCCTATGTATTCCACTTGCTGCAGCACAAGCAGCAGGCTGGCGAAGTCGTAGCCCGCAACGGTATTCGCTGAGGGAGGGTGGCGTCCTTGGCGTAGGTGAGCGCTTTCTGCTCGCCTATATTGAGGTGCTCAGGTGCCTGGAACACCGACCTGAGCACTCAATAATTATTTAAATAACGTCATAGGCTGCAAAAACAATCAAGATAGATTAGATTTTTATTTAACACTAGCCTAATGGATTTATTCCTTCTACAGGATAAGCTGGGTCAATATAGTTGGGAATGGCAGTCGTCCCAGGTGGCACGATAGCATTTATTTTCTCAATATCTTCGAGACTTATTTCATGCCTTGCAGAATTACTGTAGGCCCTCCATTGCTCAATTGTTCTGGGGCCTGCAATCACAGAGCTTACATTGGGGTTGGATAGAACCCAAGCTGTTGAAAACTCAGCAATATCAATGCCCCTGTTGTCTGCGATATTTCTGATTTTTTCAGCGGTCTCTATATTTGCAGGGTGAAACTCCGTCTCCAGCATTCTCTTGTCTTTTGCCGCAGCCCGACTGTCTTTGGGTGCTGCTTCATTAACTTTGTATTTGCCTGTCAAAATGCCCCTGGCGGTTGGGCTATAAGTAACAATGCCAATGCCATTTCTGGCGCAAGCTGGAATTTGTTCGATCTCGGCAGTACGGTTGAGCATGTGATATAGCGGCTGGCTTACAATCGGCCCATCACCACCTTCTGAGTTGCTGATATTAAGGAGATTGATGATCCGCCACGCTTTGAAGTTGGACGCTCCGTAATACCGTATCTTTCCAGCACGCCTGAGATCCTCTAGTGCTCTAGCTGTCTCTTCGAGAGGAGTTTCATGGTCCTCCTTGTGCAGGTATAAAATATCGACATGATCCATCCCTAGACGTTTTAAGCTGGCCTCGACTTCGCTCACCATCCATCTCCTGGAAAGCCCGCGGCGGTTTCGCCCCGAGCCGTTGGGATTGCCGAGCTTGGTAGCCAGGATCAGGTCGTGATGGCTGTTTTTTATGAGATTACCGACGATTTTCTCAGATTCACCTTGGGTATAGGTATTGGCTGTATCAATGAAATTTACACCAGCATCCGTCGCTTCGGAGAAAATTCTTTCAGCTTCTTTGGGGTCGGTCCTGGCGCCAAAAGTCATTGTTCCCAAAGCGATCTTTGATACAAATAACCCGCTTTTTCCCAGCCTGCTGTGTGGAATATCAGAACACATCATGATTCCTTTTTTGTGTGAACAAACTTTTTCATCATGCAATGTGAGTTTGGCAATATCAAGATGGCAGGTCCTGGTGGCTGCCCACCAAAATAGATCATACCCCGTCTATACAATCCATCCTTTAGTCGCATGCCTCGGCAATATCACTAGGAGGTTGTCCGTATTCGCTTGCCTTGATAGTGGGATGGAGTACCCGATGAGAATCGGTAGCCGTATGGCGTAAGTGGAATCTGCGCAAGCAAGGCTTCGGCGTGGCTTCAAATGCGTATGAAACTCATTGCTAATAGTTTCGTCACCTGGGCGCTCTGTTTTCTCGCTTTTCCACTTTCAGAATTTAGAGATAAGTATATGTTATAAAAGAGGTTAATGTGGATTGTGGAAATTCTCTACGAGAAAATTGGTATAATAGCTCTCCTTATGATAAAGATAATGGTGAGCGATCAGGTCGTCGCTATAGAGGACAGTAACCGTCCACGGCCATATAACAACGCCAATGTCTAATAGGAGTGCGCGCACAATGAAGCAGCCAACATCTGCCACCCGATTCCCCTTCGCATCACGCACACTGAGCCTCGCCATCGCTGGTGTATTCGTCCTGGGCGTCAGTGCAACGGCACAGGCAAACGATACAATTCGCCTCAACATTGCCCACATCGGTACGGATGATGACCATCACTTCCACCACGGTTTCGAGCAATTCGCTCGCATCCTCAACGAGAAGAGTGGTGATCGGTTCGATGTGGTGATCCACAAAGGTACTATGGGCGGCCAGCGTGAGAATATTGAGCAGGTGCAGGAGGGCATCCTCGATATGACAAGTTCCTCGCTGTCAGTGCTGGGTAATTTCGGCGGCTCAGTTGGGGTGTTCGACCTGCCCTACATGTTTGCTGATCGTGAGCAGGCGTACCGTGTGCTGGATAGCGAGATTGGCCAGGAGGTAGCCGAGGGACTGCAGGACTCAAACCTACGGCTTGTCTCCTACTGGGAGAACGGATTTCGAAACGTAACCAATAGCCGGGCGCCGATTTACACTCCCGAAGACCTCGAAGATCTCAGGATTCGTGTGCCTGAGTCGACCGAATATGTCCGCACATTTGAAGCTCTTGGCGCCAATCCCACCACCATCTCCTTTAGCGAACTCTTTACCGCCCTGCAACAGGGCGTGATCGATGCGCAGGAAAATCCATATGGGAACATCTGGGACGCTAACCTATATGAGGTGCAAGACTACCTGTCTGTTACTCAGCACGTATATGCCGGTAACGGCGTTGTGATTAATAATGAGCGCTTCGAGGCGTATGACGAAGAAGTTCAGCAGTGGATCCTTGAAGCAGCCGCTGAAGCGGGGATACTGCAGCGTCAGTATGTCGCTGATCTGGAGGCAGAGTTGCGTGCCAACCTGGAAGAGCAGGGGATGCAGATTAACGAGATTGAGGATCCCAACGACTTCATTGAGGCAGCAGAGTCCGCCTACGAAAGCTACTTCTATGACGATTATGGTCGTGATTTGATAGATCGTATTCGTGAGGTTGCCCGCGGCGAAGGCTAAACACTCTCGTATCACCAGGCCAGGCGCATCATTCTAATGCTGCGCCTGCCACTAATATTCCCTCCCGTTCGATGAGCTTAACGCCTCATCGAAAGGATAATTGATATGAGCACGGGAGTTATTCTATGCGGGGTCTCGATTGGGTCGACCAGTGTTGTCGACTGCTAGTCGCTACCGGCATGTTGATCATGATCGTAGCAGTCGGTGGTGAAGTATTGCTTCGCCTCGTTTTTCGCGTTTCGGTCGGTGGCACCTCCGAGGTGGCGCGTTTTAGCTTTGTATGGCTGACTTTCATCGGGTCTGTTTGTGCCTTTCGTCACCGTCAGCATCTATCGATAAATCTTATTTCAGACCAACTCTCGCTTCGTGCTGCCAAAGCACTCGATACATTGCTGTGTCTGCTCATCTTGGTGGGGTGCTACTACCTGGTGGTCTATGGCCTGGCCCTGACTCAGCGTGGGTGGAACCAGACCTCGCCTACGCTTGGCATACGGATGGGATTGGTATATTCCTCGATTCCTATCTCTGCCTCACTGATAGCAATGTATGCGCTGTGTGACGTTGTCCGCCAGAGCGTGGAAATATGGCGTGGTGAAGATCACAAGCCGATTGGTGGTGTTCAGCGCAAGATCGAGGAGGTAGGCGAATGAGCACAATTTTCTTCATTTCCTTCGTGGTGCTAGCCGTGCTCTCGATGCCTATCGCATTTGCGATGGTGCTCGCTGGTGTGATGGCCATTATTGGGGCTGATACGGGAATGCCCCTTACCAGCATCCCTCAGCGTATGTACAACGCGGTCGATTCGTTTCCATTCTTGGCCGTTGCGTTTTTCGTTCTGGTCGGTGATTTAATGTCGGCTGGTGGCGTGACCCGCAGGTTGATCGATTTGGCGGCTTCCGTGATTGGAGCCATAAACGGCGGCTTGGCCATCATTACCCAGGTGGCAGGTTCATTGATGGATGCCATGTCCGGCTCCTCTGCAGCATCCACCGCAGCCATGGGGTCTGTAATGCTACCGGAGATGATCCGCGAGAAGTATGGACAAGGCTGGTCCGCTGCGGTGGTAGCGGCAAGCGGTGTCACGGGTGTGATCATTCCTCCTAGCATAACCTTCGTGGTGTATGGCTCAGTGGCCAATGTGTCGATTGGCCAGTTGTTTATGGGCGGTATTATTCCGGGGTTCATGATCGTTGCCTCCTTATGCATTCTGTTTTGTATCCAGGCTCGTGTTCGTGGCTACCCTGTGCGAGATAACAAGTTATCGATAGTCGGATTTTTCACTGCTTTGCGGCGCGCTAGTCTGGCACTGCTAATTCCCTTCATTGTTTTGGGCGGTATCTATGGTGGCTTCTTTACTCCAACTGAAGCTGGCGCGATTGCTGCGCTTTATACCCTTATACTAGCAACCTGTATTTACCGGGATCTGTCCTTTCAAGAGCTTGGCAAGGTCTTCGTGCGTTCAGGCATCACGACTGGCATGATCATGATCGTCGTGGCAGGTGCCAACATCCTGGGTTTTGTGGTGACATTTGAACAGGTACCTCAGCAGGTAGCCTCCTTCATGCTGATGCTTAGTGAAAATCCTACCGTCATTATGGTTATCCTGATGATGCTATTCCTTGTGGCAGGCATGTTCATCACGGCTTCAGCAGCTGTAGTTATTCTGGTGCCTCTGGTAATGCCGGCCGTTGCCCAGATTGGTTTGGATCCAGTGGTGTTTGGCGTATTGGCGGTCGTCAATTTAGGTATTGGCACGGTGACGCCTCCCTTAGGTATTAATCTATTCATCGTAAGTGGGATTGGTAATGTCCCGATGGTCAAGATATACCGTGAATTATGGCCTGTTCTGGCAGTGCTTCTCCTGGATCTTATTATTCTAAGTTTTTTCCCAGAGATTATCCTCTTATTACCTGATCTGGTACGTTGATGAAAATTCGAGTCTTTACACATAGAACGCATGGAGATGACAGTGATGAGTGAGAATTACTATCGCAGTTGGTTGTTTGTTCCTGGAATGGACGAAAGAAAAATCAATAAGGCAGTCACCTCTGAGGCTGATGTCTTGCTGCTCGATCTGGAGGATGCCGTTGCACTTTCTGAGAAAGACCGTGCAAGGAAAATAACCCATGAGGCAATCATCTCACACGGTGAAAAATCACGAATATTTGTTCGTGTAAATGATTGGGCTACAGGCATGACCTTGTCAGATCTTCGCGCCGTGTGTGTCCCCGGGCTTTCCGGAATTCTATTACCAATGGTAGAAAATTCTCATACGGTAAAAACTGTAAGTCATCATATTTCAGCTCTGGAAAAAGAGCGTGATATCCAGCCAGGCAGTATCGAGATCATGAGCTTGATTGAAACGGCGGCTGGTGTTCTTCATGCGGCAGAGAGTGCGCAGGCTGGTGGTCGCTTAACCGTAATGATGCCCGGTGCGGGAGACCTTACTCAAGATCTAGGTATTCCGACATCGAATGTCGGGCATCATGTTCTAAATGCAAAAATTCAAGTGGCTTTGGCAAGCCGGGCCGGCGGGTTGCAGGCGCCAGTTGATACTGCCTTTTTTGATATCACAGATGATGAGGGATACCGCGCTGACTGTGAGCAGGCTAAATCCCTGGGCTTTCAGGGCAAGGCAGCGATTCATCCCCGTCAGGTGAAAATTGCCAACGAAGTATTTTCACCATCCGAGGCAGAGATTGTCGAGGCCAAAAAAATTGTTGATGCCTTCCGTGAAGCTGAGCGACAAGGCTTGGGGGCCATAACTGTGGATAATAAGCTTGTCGACTATGCCATGGTTAAAACATCCGACAAACTTTTGTCCAAGGCACGAACTTTAGGCCTACTCACTGAGTAACCTGGTAACAAGGTGATTTGTATGTCTGATAATACAGTAAGCCAGCGACAACCCTTGGAAGGCATAAAGGTTCTCGACTTGTCTCGCCTTATTGCTGGCGGATTCATCGGCACGGTGTTGGCGGATTTTGGTGCAGAAGTGGTCAAAATTGAGCAGCCGGGTAGCGGTGATCCATTGCGTGCATGGTCGCCCAGCAACTCCCAGCTGTGGTGGAAAGTTTACGCTCGCAACAAGAAATCAATGACGCTAGATCTTTCCACCGATGAGGGGCGTCAGTTACTGCTTGACTTGGTAGTGCACTTTGATGTTCTAACCGAGAGCTTCATACCCGGGAAGCTAGAATCCTGGGGGCTTGGCCCAGACGAACTACTGGCCCGCAATCCGGAACTGGTCATCGTTCGTGCTTCAGGCTGGGGGCAGACGGGGGCCTATAGCAAGCGCCCGGGCTTTGGTACGTTGATTGAGTCGATGAGTGGCTTTGCCGATATGACGGGTTACCCTGATAGCCCGCCGACGCTTCCTCCACTGCCTCTGGCGGATATGGTGACTTCGCTTTACGGCACTATCGGGACGATGGTGGCACTCTTCGATCGATTGCGCACGGGAGAAGGGGGGCAGGTCATCGACCTGGCGATTTACGAGCCCCTGGTCTCGATTCTAGGCCCTATGGCGGCCGAGTATCAGCACTTTGGTATCAAGCAGCCTCGTCGTGGCAACCGTGCCCCTACCAACGCGCCACGTAATATTTATTACACATCAGACCAGCGTTGGATTGCGATATCGGCTGCCACCCAGTCGATGTTCGTGAAATTCTTCCAAGCCCTGGGCCTTGAGTCCTATATCGACGATCCTCGTTTCGAGACTAACCACCACCGTATCGAGAATGTCGAAGCTCTAGATGCTCTTATTCAGGGTGTCATGGGAAATCGGACCCAGGAAGAAAACCTTGCGATTTTCCACAAAGCAGGCGTCACAGCGGCACCAGTCTACGATATTGAGCAGTTGCTCGACGACGAGCATGTTAAAACGCGAGAGGTAATCGTCGATATAGAGGATCAGGATTGGCAGAGTATCAAGATGCACAATGTTATTCCGCGTCTCTCCAAAACACCTGGTCGCATCCAGCACTCGGGGCCTCTTCTTGGTGAGCACACTGAGAGTGTGCTTTCCGACGCTGGCTTTAGCCAGGAGCAGATCGATACGATGAAAGCTAATGGGCTGTTTGGTCGTGAGCAGGGAGAACAACAATGAGCCAAGATGCAAACGCCAGTCTCATTCCTTATCCTGAGCTGTTAGGCTTTACTACTAAAGTATTTAAGAGTCTCAAAGTCCCGGATTTGGAAGCAGAACTCGTTGCTGAAAGCCTGATCGATGCAGACCTAAAGGGTATTTTCTCGCATGGGGTAGTACGACTACCCGTTTATGCAGAGAGGTTAAAAGCAGGAGTCATTAATCCGATACCGGAGATCAAACGCCGACGTGACGGGCTGGGGAGCTGCGTTATTGACGGCGACAATGGCCTTGGTCACCTGGTTGGCATCAGAGCTATGGAGATTGCGATCGACAAAGCAGCAACCAACTCGGTGCCTACCTTTGTGGCAGTTGAGCGCAGTAATCATTTCGGTGCTGCAGGCTATTTTGTGGAGCAGGCCACTCGAGCTGAAATGATCGGCTTCAGCTTTACCGTTGGTGCCATTAACCACATGGCGCCTTGGGGAGGCCGTGAAGCGCTGCTGGGCAATAATCCTTTTGCCATGGGACTGCCGGGTGCCAAAGGCGAGCCACCTGTGATTCTTGATATGGCGTGTTCGGTTGCAGCGCGGGGTAAGATTATCGTTGCGGCACGCAATGGCGAGGCGATACCCGATGATTGGGCGCTGGATGAGCGAGGACACCCTACCACGGACCCCGTCGAAGCACTCAAGGGGCTTGTTCAACCTGTAGGCGGTCCGAAGGGGTATGCGTTGACCCTGGTGGTTGGCTTGTTGAGCACGATGATGACTTCCGCCCTGTTTGGTTCTCAGCTACGCCATCTTTATGACGACATGGAGAATGAGCAAAACTCTGGCCACCTGATGGGTGTGCTACCGGTCGATCTTTTCACCAGCAACGAAAGCTTTGGCACTCGTATGCGTGAAGTGAGCGATGAGATGCATGGTGCCGAGCGTGCCGATGGCGTTGATTCAATCTATCTACCTGGTGAACGAGAAAGCTTAGCACGTGCTCGAGCTCTTAAAGATGGCGTGCCCATGGGAGAAGGTGTGGTAGGGGATCTGATCGAGTGCGGTCGGTCATTGGGAATAAAGTTTCCAGCCTGAGTCAAGCGAAGACACGGGGGTGAGTGCTCACGGCTTAACGTCTGAGCCTATTGAATAGTGATATCACCCCCGAACCTGCCAGTAGACGCTAATTACCTGTTCCAAGTGATGGCGCATTTCAACTTCCGCAGTATCAGGGTCTCGGTCTTTTATAGCATAAAAAATACGAGCATGTGCTTCGTAGGCCAACTTGGCCATGCCACTGCGAAGTAGTGAGGTATTCCGTTGCTCGGCCAGCCAATCACGCAAGGCGGTATTGACTGCAGTGAAAATCGAATTTTTTGCAATCATGGCAATACGATCGTGGAATGCCACGTCGGTTTCAGCAAAGTGATGTAGGTTTTTGAGTGCTGTCTTATTGTCTCTTAGCAGTATCGATAAATCTCTAATGTCCTGATCAGTAGCTTCACGAGCCGCGAGCCGCACTAAAGAACATTCCCAAAATATTCGTGCTTGCTGAAACTCCATCTGACCTTCGTCGGTCGATAATAAATTTTGGGCGACACCAGTTAAGTCGTTGAGAATGACCGTGGGGTTTGGGCGGGTAACCACTGCGCGGCTTCCATTTTTGATATTGACCAAACCAGCACGGTGAAGTGTGAATAATGCCTCGCGAACAGATGTTCTGCCGACGCCAAGTGTGTCCATCAATTGGCGCTCCGACGGTAAGCGATCTCCTTCTGTAAAGTGACCACCTCTGATCCAGCCTTCTATCTTGTCAGCTACATCTTCAAATAATTTTCTCCGATGGATGCGGCCAGTCGATGGAGCCTCAGGAGGAGGAATATCCTGCATCTTTGTATTGGCTTCTCGATCCGAATAAGCCTCTTTTCGCCACTTGTATACGGTGGAAACCGCAACACCTTCAAGTCTAGCAACTTCCTTAACGTCTTGGCCTTCAGGAGATAAGAGTTTCTTTAAGACCGCTTTTTTTTTTGCTCCGAGTGCTGAGCCATATGACTTCCTCCTGTGTCTGAAACCGTCGCTAAATAGATAATTAACAAATATTCGTTTCTTTTGCAATGGTTGACTGGCCTAATCTTAAGGCTTATTAGTCGCCGTATGCCTTGATCTTAGAGGGCTATATCTTGGACGTAATCATACGTTGCTATACCGAAAACAGGTGCTGCTCATTTTTTTGGCATACAAGCGGCTTAACTTCATTCAAAAAAGCCATGGTATGGTTCATTTCCAGATGATCACTGAAAGCTTGTTCCGATTCATAGACTTCATAGAGCAGGAAGTGTTCACTCTTATCCTTGTATGTCAGGACATCAAATTGTCGACAGCCCGGCTCCTCCTCAAGACTCTTGGCTGCCTGTGATTTTAGCATCTGACCGAGCTGGATTTCACCACCCGGTTTAGCCTCCAGAGAAACAAGAACAATGAACACTGGAACTGCTCCTTGAGGTTCAGTTTATGGATAGTTAAGTATACCAAATTCATCGCTTTTTTCCAGCTTGATTGCCCGTATTTCGCCTTGTTTTTTCGCATGATTCCTATTTTTTTCCACTGGTCCAGTAGTGAACGAATTGCAATTTCTGTTTGTAATAGATCGCTTTTTTTATTTCATTTTTCCTTATGAAGGGTGATGTCTATGATGTGATGGTTGAGAAATTAATACTTCCAGTGCATCAAAATAGCTCCTTTCCCTTGTCCTATTTTGACACTTGGTGTGTTGCTTAAGGTCAAGTTACATATGTACGGCCTTTATAAACTTAATATTGTATGTATTGTAATAATGCTTGTTCATTATGCCTTAGTCCTTTCCTTGCACTTGGCGTATGTTTTTTTAACTTTACGGCTGCATGGAAATTTCTTTTAGGCTTTGATTAGGTTTTTTAATTGACTAACGATGTCTTTAGCCCATTGTGTTTGGATGGTGTGTCACTTTTGGTGAGTCTTATATCATCAGTGTTCTCTTTCCTGGCCATGTCGCTGGTATCATATTCATTATATGTAAATATATTTTATGCCCTTGTTTGCTTGCTGCCTTTGCCAATATCGGCAAGTGCACTGTTTCGTTAGTTACTGTTTTTATTGAAAAAATATATTATGAGATGCGCGAGCCAATCATCCTAGGCTTGGTGCCAGGCATGGATATGCTGCTGCTTCTAAATTGGCGATATAGAGGTTGACGTCATAATCCCCTGAGAACTAACAATCATTGTCTTTAAACGTGTTGGAAGCGGTCAGCGACTCGGCATGCTCGACGAATAACGGTAAATCAGCCTTTTTTACTAATCTAGACTGACGTCGCTACCAGTGGGTGTGGCGCCAAGGCTAATGAGGGAGTGACGCCCTGGGTAAAAGTGGGAGTTGCGCTCCTGGGGGCGCTGCTTGATTTCGCATAGGGGGGGGGACCGTCATTACGCCGGCACTTTTTGTTTTTGCTTCTGTGAGGCGTTTGCACCGTGACAATGGCCCAGGCACTACCGGTATCTCCCGGCTCTGGCATGCGGATCTATACCAGCATGGCGGCATTTTTGTGATGGCGATTGCGCTGCTGGTGCTGGCGTTTCCTCCCCGGGCAGGGGCGATTTGGGCCGGCCTGGCGACAGGCGGCATTCTTGCCGGTGGCTGGGCGGGCTTCCGGGCGCGTGATCGTCAGCTGGCTTGTTGAGATAGTATGAGGACCATTTTGTTGCCATCCCGTGATATATCGCTAGAAGTCGTCATGGCGGCGTATAACGATCCGGAGGTGCTGACGCTGACCTTGGAGGGCTATCGTCGGCAGACGGATCGGAACTTCAGCCTGTGCATCGCCGATGATGGCTCTGGGCCCGAGGTGGCCGAGGTGATCGAACGGTACCGTGGCTTGGGGTTGAACATCCGCCATGTGTGGCACGAGGACCGCGGCTTTCGCAAGGCGCAGATCGTCAATTGTGCCATTGAAGGCTCCCGGGCCGAGTTCGGCCTGCACCTGCCACGCTGGGCTTCCCAGCTTTGGAGCCGCAAGCCGTTGGCGTTGCTGGGCGCCAATATGGGCGTCTGGCGCGAGCACTTGATGGCCGTCAACGGCTTTGACAGCGATTTCGAAGGGTACGGCGCCGAGGAAGTCGACCTCGAGTGGCGGCTGATTGGCTGGGGTGTAAAGCAGCGGGCCATGCGTGGCCGTGGGGGACTGATCCATATCCACCACCAGCGCCAGGCCGATGCCTATGTATTCCACTTGCTGCAGCACAAGCAGCAGGCTGGCGAAGTCGTAGCCCGCAACGGGATACGCTGAGAGACTGGCAGCGCTGCGCCATTTTCTGCTCGCCTGTTGGTTGATTTTTTCCTCTTAAGGTATCGTTAATAAGGCGCCAGCCTATAAGGCTTTTATGAGCTTAATCGATGATTAAACGTTGCTGTTGCGTCTCTTAATATTAAATAATGCTCAAGTTATTTCCTGCCCTGCCGATTAGGATTGCCGACGTGGCCAAACCACGTCGCTAATCAGAATGAAAAAGCCGGGAGCAGGGAATGGAATTGCGAAAAAAGCCGCTGGTGGTTGCCGTATCGCTGGCCATGGTGAGTGCTGTAGGGGTGAGCGCTGTCAAGGCAGCCCCGGGCGATGGTTGGGAAGACCCTTACGGCCATGTGCCATACTATGAGTATCAAATTCTGGATCAGGCGGCGGAGTTGGATGACGGTACGATTCTGCCTGCCGGCCCAGCATTGACCGTACTCACTGAAGGGGGCTCCTCTCAGGCTACGCTTGAAAACCCGCTTTTCTTGTATGTAGGTGAGTTCAACGGTGACTTCCCTTACCAGCGCCAGAATCCCCAAAATATCATCGCCGAGAACCGTGTTGCCATAGAGGTTCGCCATGGCATCTGGGATAACGCGATCATTGTCAATACCGATGAGATCAGCTCCACTGGCCCAATCAGCTATCCCAGCCATGGGGAAGAGGATGCCTCGGGGACTGTAATCGATGAGGCTCATGTTGTCGGGCTTTCCGCTTCGGATGCCGATGCGGCGAACCTCGGTGGTTTGCCGGTATTTGCCAGTGGCGAAGAACGGGTGTTTCTTTACAACTCAGGCATCATCCGCAGTGATGAGTTAGCCGTGCTGTTGATCAGTGACAGAATCGATGGAGACGACAATGTCATCAGCGATGCAACAGTGGTGGAAGGTAGCCTGGTGAATCTGGGACTGATTGAGTCGACGGGTCACAACGACGCAGAATTTAGTTACGCCTTCGGCATGGCCAATGCCGAGCTGTATGGCAACCTCAGCAACGGCCTCGATGGTCAGGAGGGTGAGGCTGTCTTCCGCGGACGCGATGGCGCGATCTATATTCTCGATGGCTCAGTGGTGCATGGCGATATCGTCAATCGTGGTTTGATGGAGGGCTTTGACGGTATCCGTATCGAGGATAGTCATTTTGATGGCCGTATCCTCAACGCCGAGGGCGGAGAAATTCACGCCCACCATGGTACGGCCCTTTCTGTTAAAAACACGTCCGGCGATATCCTCATCGACCAGCGCGGGACCCTGCATGCCCATCGTTACCTTGATGGTGCTGGTACCATGGCCGAGCTCGGCCAGGCAATGCACCTTAGCGGTAGCAATATTTCCGCGCGTCTCTCCGGCGGTAGCGTGATAGGTGACATCGACTTCGAGGGGGCGACGGTGACCCTGGCCGGTGGCGAGTACCAGGGCACGATTCGCAACCGTGGCGGCGTGTTTGTGGTCGATGGCATTCACGCCATCGATGGTGCCTACGAGCAGGACGCCGATGCTTCACTGCAGTTCTCTAGCGACCGGTTGAGTGGCTTGAGCGCACAGCGCGTGACCCTGGCGGATGGCTCGACGCTGGTGTTTGGCAACGGCGAAGCGTATCGCAACGGCAATGAGCTGGTGTTGCTGGAAGCCGACGAGTTGGATTTTGACCTGGGTGCGCTCAATCTCGAAACCGCCTCTGGTTTCTATCGCGTCAGCGAGGTAGCGCTGAGCGAGGATGGACGCCAGCTGCTGGTATCTTACGCCGGTGTTGATGGCCGTGAGGTGGCGCGTCGGGCCATCGATGTGAGTGGCGCACGTGGTGCCCAGGCACGTCAACTGGATGGCTTGGGTCAGGCGTTGAATCGTGTTCTGCAGAACGGTAACCAGCAGGCTGTGGCGGCGCTGATCGATGCCATTGGCGACGGCGAGCGGCTCGCTGAGCTGTTGCCCGATAGTAGCGGTGCCAGCATCGAGAGCATCACTGCTGCCAGCCAGGCGGCAGGCAACGTTGTGTCGAGCCGTGCCCGAGGCGTGGCCGCCGGTGATGCCGTGGCAGGCAAGGGCGTGTGGCTCAAGGGGCTCTATGCCGAGGTCGAGCAGCGCATGCGTGACGGCGTTGAAGGCTACGACAGCGATACCCGTGGCTTCGTGCTGGGGGCAGATGCCGAGCTTCACAATGGCACCGTGCTGGGCCTTGGCTGGGCGCACAGTAATACCGATACCAGCGGCCGTGATGGCTTGGTCGAGGGTGAGGTCGACTTCGACCAGCTGGTCGCCTATACCAGTCGCGCCTATGGCAACTGGCTGTTCGATGCCCAGTTGAGCTATGGCTGGGGGCGCAACGAGTCGCTGCGCCGCACCATGGATGAAACCGCTCGCGCCGATTTCGATAGTCGCCAGCGCGGGGCACGTGCCGCGGCGGGCTATGCCTTCGCACTGGACGGCGCCACGACGCTGACACCGCGTTTCTCGCTGGATTACTCACATCTTGCGTTGGATGCTTACTCAGAGTCTGGCGCCGGTGCGATGAACCTGAGCCTGGATGAGCAGCGCGTCGAGCGCTTCGAGCTGGGTGCCCAGGTACAGCTTGGCCACCTTACCCAGGTCAACGGCTTGATGGTCGAGCCGCGCCTGACGGTCGGGATCTTCCACGACCTGCAGGGCAAGGGCAACAGCAACCTGGCTGCCTTTGCCTTTGCTCCGGAAGACACCTTCCTCGTCCAGGGTGGCGATGTCGACAAGACGCGCTACACCGCGGGCGTGGGGGTGGACATTTACAGCGAGGGTGGCTTCACTACCTCACTGGATCTGAGCCATGGCTGGACCGATAGCATGACCGCCAATGCTGGTGAGCTGACGCTGCGCTACGACTTCTGATCGTGACGGTCAGTTTCTGCTGAGCTGAAGAAACGCCCACTCCCTGCGGAGTGGGCGTTTCTGTTTTGTGGATGCGTGGTTACCGGCATGCGTCGAGAAAAGTCTCGATACTGTGCCAGTCGAGCTGCCAGGGGCCGGTGTGCTCGGCCTGGGGGTGGACCTCCAGGTGATGACAGCCGCGAGCCTGGCGCGTGAGCTGGTGCCGAGCGAGTGAGGGCGGCACGATGTCGTCGTTGCCTCCCGCCAGGCTGTAGAAGGGTATTGTGCCAGGAGGAGGCGAGGCGTTGCGTGGCGCAGGCAGGCGATGGTGCTGTGCGAAGCTGGTGTCATCGAGATTGCCGGCTACGCTGATCAGCAGCTCAACATCAGGATGGCGCTGGGCAAGTTGCTGGGCGAGGTGAGCACCTCCCGAGAAGCCGATCAGGCGTACGCTTTGCCTCCCGGCAATGGCGTTCAGGGCGGCGAGCATTTGGTCCTCAACCTCGGTGCCGTAGCGCTGGGTGGTCCATAGCGAGAAGTGGCAGCCATCGGGGAGCGGCTGCAGAAACTGGCAGGGGCGAGCCAGGTAGGCAACGTGAGAATGGGGATCCTCGAGAGCAAGACGCATGGCCACTGGTTGGCGCGGCGTTGGGTTGCTGCTGGGCTGGCCGGCGCCTCGCCAGGCACGGCCGTCGCCCTCCACATAGATGTGCCAAACCGAGGGCGTTTCTGGCGTTGAACGGTACCACGCGCGCATGAGGCTGGCAGTGCCAAGATCGGCTTCGCGTAGACCGGCGGCAGCGAGGTCCTGTTCAACGCCTTGGGTGGCGTGCTCGCTTGAGCGGGTTGCGCTGCACCCGGACAGCAGGATGATAACGAGCAGGAGAAGATATCGACTGAGCGATGGAGGCTGCATGGTCAAGGCATCATCAGAGAAGCTGGCACGCGACCTTATCCTCGATCGTGTCCGGGCTCAACGTCGCTAGTGAGTTTGCTCCTGCACCGAGGGTGCCAAGGCCAACCGTGGGAGAGATTTCAGACACGATGGGGTTGGCGAGCCTGGCAGCGCTGCGCGCTGACCGGTTAGAGCGTGAGTCAGGCGGCTGGGGGCTTGGCAAATGCTGTGTAGGGCTGAGCCGCTTGTGGGTAAGGCTTTCTGTGCACTATATTGTGTGTATAATAGTGTGTAGATAAATGCATGTTGGAGGAGGCATCATGGCCACCTTACTCGAACGTCCCGAAGACGCAGTATCAGCGACCAACATGGCACGTAATTTCAGTGCCAGGCTCAAAGAGATCTCTTCACGCACGACCGATCGGCTCGTCGTCTTCAAAGATAACCAGCCTGCAGCTGTGCTGATGAACGTCCAGGCCTATCAGGATCTCGTCGACGAGCTGGAGGACCTGCGTATTGAAGCTATTTCCCGGGACCGTCTGGTGAGCTACCAGGCGGATCAGGCCATTTCGCATGATGACATGCGCTCCCTCTTTGGTCATGGCGATTAAGCCATGGCCTGGCGCCTGATCTACCACCCTGATGTTCAGCAAGACCTGATCAGGTTGGGCTCGGCCGCAGCGAATCGCGTTCTAGATGTTATTGAAGAGCGGATTCGCGATGGCGAGCCTGACAAGCTTGGCAAACCCCTTCGGGGGGCTCTAGCTGGCTATAGGCGGATTCGTACCGGGAACACCAGGATCGTCTACAAAGTAGATGGACTTGCTGTCCAGGTGCTGATCATTGCTGTGGGCGCGCGGCGAGATGAAGAGATTTACGATCTTGCGAATCGGCGTGTATAGACGCTGGAGCCCGGGGACTTTCAAGCTGCATTTGAGGTTGGCAGCGCTTCGCGCTGCAATCGCGACTGAAGTCGCTCCCACATTAATCGCGGCTGAAGTCGCTTCCACATTTACTTATCGCCGTTGCCTTGCCTATTGGGTATGGCGGAGCTTGGCAATGCTGAGGTAGCGCTCTTTAGAGGGAATGAGGTGCTCGCGGCAAAGCTGGCAGAGTAGCTCACGGTCTTGGCGCTTGATGGCATCGATCATGGCGAAATGCTCGCTGCAGGCCTGTTCCAGGCTCTCTGCATCGGTGATGGCCATGAAGCGAATGGCGTGGGCTTTCTGGGCAAAATCGTTGATGCATTCAATCAGGTAGGCATTGCCCGTGGCCGAAAACAGGGTGCGATGAAAGGCAATGTTAAGCCGGAAAACGCGCCGCAGGTCATGCGCTTCGACTGCGTCACGGTGTTGGTTCTGTATGCTTGTCAGTTCCTCGATCATGCTTGGTGGCGCAGGCAGCGGAATTGACTTTGCGCCGGCAGTCTCGAGAAGTTCACGCATAGCGTAAAGGTCTTCCACCTCTTTGGGCGTATAGGCTTTCACGAAAGCGCCGCGATTCTTTATGCGTTCCACTAGACCGATGGCATCGAGTTGAAACAGGGCCTGCCGCACGACATGGCGTTTGCAGTAAAACCTCTCGATCAGATCTTCCTCTACCAGCCGTTCTTTCGGATTGAGGCGCCCGAGAACAATGTCTTCCTCGATGGCCGAAACGATATCATCCACATTGGCGGAGGGAGATTGAGATTGAGATTGCTTGAGCTGTGTCATGACAAAGGCAGCTATCCTGGCTGACGCAAATAAGGTGTAGAGGCGATATCGGCAACCGCTTCATGCGGCTGCCGATATGCTACCAGAATCCCCGTGGCCTGGGTATTTAGCGGGCGCGTGGCACTCGTGAAGAGATGTCCGGCCGGCAAAAGGCAAAATCACACCCTTCCTCCGCTTGCAGAATCTGCTCGAGAAACAGCTTGCGGTAGCCACGTTCCTTACTGGGTTCTACGCAAGGTGGCATCGATGCTCTACGGCTCGCGAGCTCCTCCTCATCGACAAGCAGCTGCAGCCGTCGTTCCGCAACGTCCAGTGCAATGCGGTCGCCGTCACGCACCAGCGCGAGCGGCCCCAGCTCAGCGGCCTCGGGAGACACATGCAGGATGATGGTGCCGGCGGCGGTGCCGCTCATGCGTCCGTCCGAGATGCGCACCATATCCTTTACGCCCTGTGCTGCCAGCTTCTTGGGAATCGGGATATAGCCGGCTTCGGGCATTCCTGGAGCCCCCTTGGGGCCGATGTTCTGCAGCACGAGGATATCGTCCGCGTTGACGTCGAGGTCCGGGTCGTCAATGCGCGTGGCCAGGTCTTCCAGGCCGGTGAAGACCACGGCACGCCCGGTGTGTTTCATCAGTTCCGCTGACGCGGCCGACTGCTTGATGATGGCCCCGCGCGGTGCCAGGTTGCCGCGCAGCACTGCCATGCCACCCTGGGCGTAAATGGGGTTGTCGCGTGGGCGCACTACCTGCTGGTTGAGGATATGCGGGCTGGCCGCGAGGTTGTCGCCCAGGGTCTTGCCATTGATGGTAAGCGCATCGAGATGCAGCAGGGATTGGATCTCGCGCAGTAGCGCTGCCAGCCCGCCAGCGTGGTGCAGGTGCTCCATGTAGTGTTCACCGGATGGCTTGAGGTTCACGAGTACTGGCGTTTCGCGGCTCATGCGATCGAATTGGTCGAGATCGACATCGATGCCGAGGCGCCCGGCAATGGCGGTGAGGTGAATCAAGGCATTGGTGGAGCCGCCCAGGGCGAGCAGCACGCGCAGGGCATTCTCGAGCGCGGCTTCGGTCATGATATCGCTGGGCAGGATCTTCTCCATGGCCAGTCTGACGGCCTCGGTACCGGTCTGCTCGGCGATACGCTGGCGGTCGGCAAATACCGCCGGTGCGGCGGCGCTGCCGGGCAGCATCATGCCCATGGCTTCGGCAAGGCATGCCATGGTGCTGGCGGTCCCCATGACCGAACAGGTGCCAACGGTGGGGACCAGCTTGTCGTTGACCTCGGCGATTTCCTGGTCGTCGATCTCCTGGCCGCGGTAGGCCGCCCAGTAGCGGCGACAGTCGGTACAGGCGCCGACCCGGGTGCCGCGGTGCGAGCCGCTCAGCATGGGCCCCGTCACCAGCTGGATAGCGGGGACGTTGGCACTCGCTGCGGCCATCAGCTGTGCGGGGACTGTCTTGTCGCAGCCGCCGATCAGGACCACCGCGTCCATCGGTTGGGCGCGGATCATTTCCTCGGTATCCAGTGCCATCAGATTGCGCAGGTACATGCTGGTCGGATGCGAGAACGACTCATGCAGCGAGATCGTCGGAAAGTCGATCGGCAGCCCGCCAGCCAGCATCACGCCGCGTTTCACGCTTTCCACCAGGGCATCGACATTACCGTGGCAGGCGTTGTAGCCACTGTAGGTGTTGGCGATGCCTATCACCGGGCGGGAGAGGGCGTCATCGGTGTACCCCATGCCCTTGATGAACGCCTTGCGCAGGAACAGCGAGAAGCCCTCATCGCCGTAGTTGGTCAGCCCTTTGCCCATCCCTTTGGGGTAGTCATCTGATTTCACGGGAAATCTCCTTCTGTTTGCCGCTGGCAGCCTTGTTGAACTTTGGTCGTACTATCAATAAGATTATTGACAATCATGTCAACAACGTACTACGTTTTTTCCGGCATGCCAAATAAAAAACATGCAGCGCCTTAAGACAAAACCATAAACCTAGATTCATAGAATAACCGCAGCACTTTGGACCACCCGGTAGAAGCAGGAGGGCCAGCGCCGGTACCCTCCCTGCTTTACCGACCAAAG
>NZ_JARWAM010000018.1:0-65715 GCF_031451695.1 Franzmannia qiaohouensis | reverse complement strand
GGCGGATACTCGCCAACGGCTGGCCCACCGGCGTGGAAGTGTGTCACGCCATGGTCCACGGCGGCCCCTACCCGGCGACCTCGGATGCCCGTACCACCTCGGTGGGCAGCGCGGCGATCCACCGCTTCCTGCGCCCGGTGTGCTACCAGGCGCTGCCGGCGGGCCTGCTGCCCGAGGCGCTCAAGGACGGCAACCCGCTGGGCGTGTCGCGGCTGGTGGACGGCAAGCGCGAGGCGTGACGCGGAAGCCCGTAAGGTAACGCTGAAACGACACAGGCCGGGGACAATGTCCCCGGCCTGTTTGCGTTGCCGAACTCGACCGCCGCGAGGGCGGTCGTGGTATCAGGCGCTGGTGCGGCGAATCGGCGCGTCGCCGTCGCTGCGCCGACGCGGTGCGCGCTCCGGCGCGCCGCTGTCTTCACTGATCTCCAGCGGACGACCGGCGACGCGGGCGCGCGCCATCTTGGCCAGGATGCTGGACGGCAGCGAGCTTGGCAGCTCGACCACCGAGAAGGCGTTGCGGATATCGATGCGACCGATACGCGCGCCCTCGATGCCGCCTTCGTTGGCCAGCGCGCCGACCAGTTGGCCGGGCTTGACGCCATCCTTGTGACCGACTGACACGCGGTAGCGGGTCATGCCTTCACGCGGTGCGCTGTCGCGACGCTTGGGCTTGCCGTCACGCGGGGCGCGATCGCTGGCACGCTCGGCGCGCGGCGCCTGCACACGACCGATCGGTGCTTCGTCGGCGCGCGCCATGGCGGCAAACACACAGGCCAGCTCGATCGGATCGTTGCCTTCGGCTACCAGGCGCTCGATCAGCGCTTTCTGCTCGTCGGCACCCGCAGTGATCATGCCCTGCACGCGCTTGGAGAACACCTCGTCGCGGTGAGCGCGGATCGTCGCTTCATCGGGCAGCGGCATCTCGGCCATGTGCTGGCCGGTGGCCTGCTCCATCCAGCGCACCTTGCGGGTCTCGCGGAAGCCGACGAAGGTGATGGCGATGCCGGTCCGACCGGCACGGCCGGTACGCCCGATGCGGTGGGTGTAGGCCTCGCTGTCCTGCGGCAGGTCGTAGTTGATGACGTGGGTGATGCGCGGCACGTCGAGGCCGCGGGCGGCCACGTCGGTGGCGATCAGCACGTCGACCTTGCCACGCTTGAGGCGCGTGATGGTGCGCTCACGCAGGCTCTGGTCGAGATCCCCCGACAGGCCGGCGGCGTTGACGCCGCGTGCGGTGAGCTGCTCGACCAGGGTGGTACAGGCGGCACGGGTACGCACGAAGACGATGGCACCGTCGACCGGCTCCACTTCGAGAATGCGCGCCAGTGCTTCCAGCTTGGCGCCGCCGTCGACGCGCACCATGCGCTGGTCGATGCTGGCGGCCGTGCCGGCGCTGGCCTCGATGGCCACCTTGACCGGGTCGACCAGGTAGCGATTGACGATGCGCTCGATCTCGGTCGGCAGCGTGGCCGAGAAGAATACCCGCTGGGCATCCTTGGGCGTGTCGGCGACGACGCGCTTGACGTCATCGATGAAGCCCATGCGCAGCATTTCGTCGGCTTCGTCGAGCACCAGGGCGGAGAGGCCGTCGAGCTTGAGGCTACCGCGATCCAGGTGGTCGATGATGCGGCCCGGGGTACCCACCACGACCTGCGCACCGCGCTTGAGGGCGCCGAGCTGCTCGCGATATTCCTGGCCGCCGCACAGGGTGGCGACTTCCAGGCCCTTGAGGTTCTGGCCGTATTTGCTGAACGACACGGCGACCTGCTGGGCCAGCTCACGGGTCGGCGCCATCACCAGCACCTGGGGCTCGCGGCGGTCGAGGTCGATACGCGACAGGATCGGCAGCGCGAAGGCTGCGGTCTTGCCAGTACCGGTCTGGGCCTGGCCCAGCATGTCACGGCCTTCCAGCAGCGCAGGGATGGTCTGCAGCTGGATCGGCGAAGGAGTCTCGTAGCCCAGTGTTTCCACAGCGGAGAGAACGGCAGGCAACAGAGCAAGATCGCCGAAGCTCGGCGAAGCGACAGAAGTCGAGGTCATCAATCACACCTTGGTAGGCCGGTCATTACCGGCAACAGAGTTTGGTGGTGTCCCTGATCCCATCAATACGCCAACCGTCACGGACGGGTTGGCCTGCCCCTTGGGGCAACACGGGCGGAGTCTGGGACACCGGTCGCACCTGGCATCCGGTTCGCGTACGAAGATTCGGCTGGGCCGAACCGGCTCGGGCCATGGCGGGCAGCTGCTCGCGTAGACCCTCGGCGAACCGCTGTGGCGACCGTTTGCGCCGCGCGGAATGACTATCCGCGTTCCTGGGCGCTCCATCTACATAGTCGGACGCATCTGGCGTCCTGCAAAGCGTCGTGCAGCATCATCGAATCAAGCAGCGATGAGCGACGAACCGTTACGATGGTGGGGTCAACACATGCGAGGAGCGCGCATGCTAACATCGCCACCCGGCCCTGGCCAGTCTTTTCGCGGCCGCCACCCTTGCCCCTTTATCAGGAGCCCTGCATGCCTAGCCTGTGGATCGATGCCGACGCCTGCCCCAAGGTCGCCCGCGAGATCATCGTGCGCGCCGCCGAGCGCACCGCCACCCCCACCTGGTTCGTGGCCAACCACCAGATCCCGCTACCGCCCTCGCGCTGGGTCAAGTCGCTGGCGGTGGCCAGCGGCTTCGACGCCGCCGACAACGAGATCGTCGCCCGGCTCGAGGCCGGCGACCTGCTGATCAGCTCGGATCTGCCGCTGGCCATGGAGGCCATCGACAAGGGTGCGGCGGTGATGACCACCCGCGGCGAGATGCTCGACAAGAGCAACATAAAAGCGCGGGTGCAGATGCGGGATTTTATGGAAACCCTGCGCGCTAGCGGCGAGCATACCGGCGGGCCCAAGGGTTACTCCGACGTTGACCGCCGCGAGTTCGCCAATGCGCTGGATCGCTGGCTGGCAAAGAACGCCTGAACTTATAAAGCATCTGGCCCGGGTCCAGATGCGCCTGATACAAGATCTACATGGAAACCCTGCGCGCCAGCGGCGAGCATACTGGCGGGCCCAAGGGTTACTCCGAGGTTGACCGCCGCGAGTTCGCCAATGCGCTGGACCGCTGGCTGGCGAAGCAACGCTAGCCTTGGTGATTGCACTCGCGGCTACCCCGGGCACAGGCCCTCACGAAGACGCTGTGAACCCCTCCCTGGGCACTCCATTCTTCATCCCTGAAGAATGAGCTTCGCTCGAACCTATCCCCGGCGCCGCTCATAGAGCAGGCGAAACGTAAGAATCCATCACACAACGCTCACGCCTTCTCGCGAACCCCCTGCCCTGGCAGCCGCTGGCGATCATGGGCGCGCTCGAGGTCGAGCAGCGGCCCCTTGGGCACGATGCGTGTCGGGTTGATGGTGTCGTGGCTGTAGTAGTAGTGGCGCTTGATATGGTCGAAGTCCACCGTCTCCTTGATGCCCGGCCACTGGTATAGCTCACGCAGGTAGTTCGACAGGTTAGGGTAGTCCTCGATGCGCTTGAGGTTGCACTTGAAGTGGCCGTGATAGACGGCATCGAAGCGCACCAGGGTCGTGAACAGCCGAATATCTGCCTCGGTCAGCCACTCGCCGGCCAGATAGCGATGCTCGGCGAGGCGTGCTTCCATGCGATCCAGCGACTCGAACAGCGCCACCACATGCTTGTCGTAGACCTTCTGGTCGGTGGCGAAGCCCGACTTGTAGACGCCGTTGTTGATGTGGTCGTAGACATCGGCGTTGACCGCGTCGATGGTCTCGCGCAGGTCAGCCGGATAGAAATCGAGGCGATTGCCGGTCAGCTCGTCGAAAGCACCGTTGAGCATGCGCAGCAGCTCGGCGGATTCATTGTTGACGATGCGACCACCCTGCTTGTCCCACAGCGCCGGCACGGTGACGCGGCCGGTGTAGTGCGGATCGGTGAGAGTATAGAGCTCGCGATGGTACTCGACGCAGTTGATCGGATCGCCGCTCGAGCCCTCGTCCTCATGATAGGTCCAGCCCTGGTCGAGCATCAGCGGGCTGACGTGCGAGACGCCGAGTAGTGTGTCCAAGCCCTTGAGCTTGCGCAGGATCAGGGTGCGATGCGCCCAGGGGCAGGCCAGCGACACATAAAGGTGATAGCGGTCCGCTTCGGCGGGCAGTCCCGGCTGGCCACCGGGGCCGGGGCTGCCGTCGGCCGTCACCCAGTCGCGCAGTTGGGCGGATTCACGCACGAATTCGCCACCATGCTTATCGGTGTCATACCACTGGTCGTGCCATTTGCCGTCGATCAACAGGCCCATCGGCCACCTCCGGATCGTGAGAAGTCGAGTGGTGATAGCCTACCCCTCTCGACCTGACGCTCAAGCGCAAGTTTTGCGCCTACTCATTCGATGGCGTCGAATCGACGAGGCGCTCGCAGCAGCTGGCAACGGCCCGGCTCAGGGCATCGGCCATGGCGTGGGCGGCGGGACCGGCGCGGTCACGATCGCGATAGATCAACTGCATCGGCACCTCGCGAATGCCGCCGGCGCTCAGCGGCAGCGGCACCAGGGTGCCGCGCTCCAGTGACTGCTGAATGCGGGTTTCCGGCACCCAGGCAAAGCCCAGGCCGCGCTCTAGCATGTCCACTGAGGTGTCGAGATGGCTCAGCGTCCAGCGCTGCTCGGCCTTGAGCCAGCCGGCATCCATCGACTGGCGCTGGGCCGAGTCGCGCACCACCAGTTGGCGATGTTGCTTGAGGTCGCGCAGGTCCAGAGGCCGACCGAGCCGGTGCAGTGGATGGTCGGGGTGGGCCACGGCAATGAAGCGTACCGTCACCAGCGGCTCGCCCAGAAACCCCTGGGCCGCCAGTCCTGACGCCACCAGATCGGCGCGGCCATCGTAGAGCATCTCGATGCCGCCATTGAGCACCGTCTCGTGGAGCTGTACGCGCACCCCGGGGTAGCGGGACGAAAAGGCATCCAGCGCATGGGCCAGGGCATCCGGCGGGAACAGCTGGTCGATGGCCAGCACGATCTCCGCCTCGAGACCTGCGGCCAGGCTTTCGGCCACTTCTTCGAGCGCCTCTGCGCTCTCGATCAGCTGACGGGCACGCCGCAACAGCAGCTCACCGGCCTCGGTCAGCCGCACCTGTCGGCCTACCGGCTCCAGCACCTTGACGCCGAGCTGCTCCTCGAGCTTGTGCACGGCATGATTGAGCGTCGAGGGGCTCTTGTGCACCGCCTCTGAGGCGCGCACGAAGCCACCATGGTCGACCACGGCCGCCAGCATCTGCCACTGCGATAGGGTCACACGGGACATTTCGAATTCCTCGAACAGTTGCAGCAAAACTATGCGCTTCTGATGCCGCCTGTCCATCATCGATAATAGCGGTCATAGGTACCAACCCTTTCTCCAAGGAGATACGCCATGACCCACTCCCCTGCCCGCCAAGTCGTATCGGTAGTACGCAGCCAACCCAGCCAGGATGGCGACGGCGTCAAGATCAAGCGCATCCATGATTTCGGCGGCGGCATCGATCCTTTCCTGATGCTCGACGAGCTTGGCTCCGATCAACCCGACGAGTATATCGGGGGGTTTCCGCCCCACCCCCACCGCGGCATTCAGACCCTGACCTACGTGATTCACGGCGGCCTGACCCATGAAGACCACATGGGGCATTCCAGCACCATCAACGCCGGCGATGCCCAGTGGATGCATACCGGACGCGGCATCGTGCACTCGGAAATGCCACTGACCGACCATCACGGCCTGCACGCCTTTCAGCTGTGGCTGAGCCTGGCGGCCAAGGACAAACTCAGCGAGGCTACCTATCGCGACGTGCGGGCAACTGAGATGCCACACCTGCAGGGCGAAGGTGCCAAATTGATAGCCCTTGGCGGCAAATGGCACGCTATTGAGCCACAGCAGGACGTTGCGGGCCCGCTGGATGCACTGGCCGGTGATGGTGGTCTCGCCCATGTCATTCTCGAACCCGGTGGGCGACTCCTGCTCGAGCAGGAGTCCCCCATGCTTGCCGTCTATGTCTTTGCCGGCGAACTCGAGATCGGCGAGCAGCGCATCCCGGCGGGCCACCTGGTTCGGCTGGGCGACGGCCAGCAACTACCACTCTCGAGTGAAGCCGGCGCCCAGGCGCTGCTCCTGTCAGGTACGCCGCATCAAGAGCCGATCGCCCACTACGGCCCCTTCGTCATGAACACCCAAGATGAGCTGGAACAGGCCTTAAACGACTACCGAAGCGGCAGACTGACAGGATAATCCACTTGAATTGTTGCCCAGCGAACGCGCATACACAGGCAGAAACGCTGTATCGCTGGGTATTTTCAGCATGAGCCACTACTAGACCTAAGTCGAACAGCGTTGCCAAACCGCGACCCAAAAGGCTGGATAAACGTACAGACTAGGCATCACAAGCGCCTTGGGGTAAGGTTCTCGTGCCTTTTTACGTTCATCTAACAAGTCACGGCCTTTATCATGTTGCGAATTCTTCATTCGCTGCCCCGCACGCACAAGTTACTTTTACTGCCCGTTGCCACCATGGTTACTGTGCTGGGTACGCAAAAAATCATTGGCGCTTTCGATAGCTCTAGTGAAAGCCCTGTTGCCGCATCTCCGATTCATATCCCCCTCGATTCCAACACAAACCGCGCCACCGATGCTCCAGACTTCGAGCACAGTGCCGTGTCAGAAGCAGTGGAAATGGCCAGCAGTGCGCTGGACGCCACCCGCCAGTATGTGCCGATTGCCGAACTGGCTGCCCAGGAAATCGTCGACATCGACGTGCTCTCCACGGCGCATGCCAGCGATGAGCAGATGCCAGTTGTCGCGCTCGCCCCCGAGCCTGATGACGAGCAACAGCAGAACGACTCGCCGGCGACCATCGATACCGATGTCCTGCACCTCGCCCTGCACCTTCCCGAGCTGGGCCAGACCGACGACCTCGAACAGATCGGCGACTCCTTGGAGGACACCGGGTTCGATGACGAAGCGATGGCGTCGTACACCTCCTACGATTATGACGATTACCTCGACGGCCCCCTGGTACTGTTCGACGATGGTGACGTATTTCTCGATGAAGAGTTGGTAGCCGAACAGGCCTACGTGCCCGAATGGGAAACCTATACGGTGCAGCAAGGCGATACCTTTGCCGTCATGGCCCAGCAGACGCTGGGTCTTGGCTACAGCGAAGTGCTGCAACTGCTCGACAAGATGCCCGACCGCAATGTCCTGACCCGTTGGCGGGCCGGGCACAATTTCGACTACCAGCTCGACGAAGACGGACAACTCCTGGCGCTGCGCGTGATGAAGAATCCGCGCAGCGGCTTCTTGATAGAGCGCGACCCCGAGACCGCGTTCGAGATATCCAGCATAGAGAAAGCCGGCGAGCCCACCCAGCGGATGTTCGCCGGCACCGTCAGCGGTAGCTTCGGGCGCTCCGCCGAGGCCACCGGCCTTTCCGCTTCCGAAGTCGCCCAGCTGAGCAATTTGCTGGAGAAGAAACTCGACTTCCGCCGCGACACCCGTCGCGGCGATCGTTTCCAGGTACTGGTAGAGTCCGACCTGATCGATGGCCAGAGTCTCGACTCACGTGTGCTCGCGGTAAAATACGAGGGCGCCCGGATGGACCTGACGGTCATCCGCAATAGCTCCGACAACCGCTTTTACACGCCGGAAGGTTACAGCCTCGACCCTGCCTTCGATCGCTACCCCTTCGACGGCAACTATCGTATGAGTTCGTCGTTCAACCTGCGCCGCAAGCATCCGGTCACCGGGCGCGTCAGCCCGCACTACGGCACCGACTGGGCGATGCCGATCGGCACCTCGATCCATGCCCCCGCCGACGGCCGCGTGGAAAAGGTCGGCAATCACCCGCTGGCCGGGCGCTTCATCGTGGTTCGCCACGATAACGGCTACCGCACCCGCTACCTGCATCTCTCCCAGCCGCTGGTCAGCCGCGGTGATCGCGTCAGCATGGGCGAAACCATTGCCAAGTCGGGCAACACCGGACGCAGCACCGGCCCGCACCTGCACTACGAGGTGATCGTCAATGGTAACCAGGTCGATCCGATGCGCGTCGACCTGCCCGAGAACCAGAGCCTCGAGGGTGACGCCCTGGCCGCCTTCCAGCGTGAGTCCGAGCGCCTGCTGGCAACCCTCGAAAGCGGCGAAACCGGCACCGTCATCGCCAGCACCAGTGCCGGCGAACCCGAACCGCGCCGCCCTGGCGACGACAGCTAGACTGCCGAGCTTGACCCACGACGCCCCGCCCTGCGGGGCGTCGTCGTTTCTAGGCCTTGGCCGGCAGCGTCGCAGTGCCGAAGCGCAGCAGCAGCGCATAGCTCAGCACGGCCACCAGCACGCCCACCAGCGGCGGCAGCAGCGGCGAGAGATAGGCGGCCAGCGAGCCCAGCGCATAGGCCAGCAGTCCCACCCAGTGAAAGGCCGGCAGATCCGCTGACTCGAGAGACGGATAGCGCCCTTTATGGCGCAGCCAGAAATCGGCCATGATCACGCCGCCGATGGGTGGGATGAAGGTGCCCAGCAGCACCAGGTAGGGAATCAGCAGGTCGTACATGCCGCCGACTGCCAGCAGCGTACCGATAGCGGCACCGACCACGGTCACCAGCCGTCGACGGGGCGTGCGTAGCAGGTTGCAACCGGCCACGGCGAAGTTGTAGATGGTGTTGTCCTGAGTGGTCCAGATATTCAGGAACAGCATCAACACCGCCAGCACCACGAACCCTTGCGCCAGCATCACGTCGACGATGTCCGCCTGCTGATAGATCAGCGCGCCCAGCGCACCGGTTAGCACCATCAGCCCGTTGCCGACACAGAAGGCCGCCAGAGTGGCGATCACCGCGATTTTCGGCGAACGCGCGAAGCGGCTCCAGTTGGTCGCCTGGGTCCCACCACTCACGAAGGTGCCGATGATCACCGTGACGGCCGCGGCAAAACTCATGCTGCCAGTGGGCGTCTGGCCTAACAGGCCGCTCAACCCGCCAATATCGTGCATGCCGGTATAGAGGCTGATCAGGATGAACAGCAGCATGGCCGGCACGGCAAAACGCGACAGCCAGTCGAGACCGCGATAGCCGATCATCGCAGTAATGCAGAAGGCCATGCCGAACACCACCATCAGCGGGATCTCCATCCAGCCGGGCAGGTTAGTGGTTTGCACCAGGATCACCGCGATGGTGGCCGTCCCCCAGGCGTACCAGCCGATCTGGGTGAAGCCGAGCAGCAAGTCGGAGAGCTTGCTGCCAAGCTCACCGAAGCAGAAGCGCCCCATCAGTACCGAGTTGAGGCCGCTGCGACAGGCGATATACGCCAGTGCCGCGGCATAGCCGCCAAGCAGCAGGTTGCCGATGGTGATCACCCATAGCAGCTCACCAAAGGTGAACGCCGTGCCCAGCGAGCCGCCCGCCCACATCGTCGCCGTAAAGAAGGTAAAACCCAGCAGCACCATGGTCGTCGAGAGCAGTCCTTTGCGGCGACTTGCCGGTACGGCGCTGAGCGGATAATCGGATGTTTTCATTGTTAGCTCCGGAATGAATGAAATGCCCGTCTAGCGGGAAGGCCGACACGACAGCGCCCCGGGCTGATGGCCGGGGCGCGGCGCGTGCATTACTCGAACGACGCTATCAGGGCATGCGTTCGGGCTCGATGGCCGCAGCCGTCGCCGACACGTTCACCGGCGACATCACCTGGCTTGCCACATAGTAGATCACGGCACCCAAGGCCGAGCCGGTAAACCAGCCGTAATCGTAGAACCAGTACATGGTGCCGGTCAGCAGCGATATCACGGTCAGTGCGACGGGAATGCCGAAGGCGACGAAGCCAGGCCAGTTGACCGCCGGATAAGCGCGCCCATCCTGATACAGGCTCGGCACATCGAGCCGCTGGCGCTTGATCAGGAAGTAGTCCACCGCCATGATCCCGGCGATGGGCCCCAGCAGGCTCGAATAGCCCAGCAGCCAGTTGGAGTACATCTGCTCGAGCGACACCCCGGCGGTAATCACCCCGGCCTTCTGCAGCAGATCATAGCCCATCAGCAAGACCCCCACGGCGCCGGTGATCAACACCCCGCGGGTCTGGTCGACCAGCTTGGGCGCCACGTTCTGGAAGTCGTTGGTGGGCGAGACGATATTGGCGGCGGTATTGGTCGAGATGGTCGCAATGATGATGAACAGCATGGCGAGAGCAACCCAGAACGGGTTGTCGATCATGCCGATCAGACTCACCGGGTCGGCCACGGTCTGCCCCACCAGCGACTCGGACGCCGCCGTCATCACCACCCCGAGGGCAGCAAAGAAGAACATGGTCATGGGCAAGCCCAGCACCTGGCCGACGATCTGATCCTTCTGGCTCTTGGCGAAGCGGCTGAAGTCAGGAATGTTGAGCGACAGCGTCGCCCAGAAACCCACCATCGCGGTAAGCCCGGCGAAGAAGTAGCCGTACACCGGCGCGCCTTCCGGGCGCGACGGGGGCTGCGCCAGCAGCTCAGTCATCGACATATGCGGCCAGGCCCAGAACATCAGGCCCACGGCGACCGCCAGCAGCAGCGGCGCGGCCAGTGTTTCGAGCCACTTGATCGACTCGGCGCCGCGAATCACCACATACAGGTTCATGGCGCCGAAGACGAAGAACCCGACCACCTCACCCAGGCCACCCAGCGCCTGCCATGGGGGAAAGATCGTCGACAGCAGCAAGTGAATCGCGAGCCCGCCGAACATGGTCTGCACCCCGAACCAGCCACAGCCGACCAGTGCCCGCACCAGACACGGCACATTCGACCCCAGGATGCCGAACGATGAGCGCAGCACTACCGGAAACGGGATCCCGAACTTGGTACCGGGAAAGGCGTTCAGCGTGAGCGGTATCAGCACCACCACGTTGGCCAGCAGGATCGCAAACAGCGCCTCGCCGACACTCAGGCCGAAATAGGCGGTTAGCACACCGCCCAGGGTATAGGTGGGTACGCAGATCGACATGCCCACCCACAGGGCGGCCACGTTCCATTTCGACCAGGTGCGTTCATGCGCCTTGGTCGGCGCGATATCAGCATTGAAACGTGGACTGTCGCGGACGTCATCGCCCTCCTCGAGCTCGATCAATCCTTGCCTATCCACCATCCTCGATGCCTTGACGGTCATTGTTGTTCTCCTCGTCACTTGTGTCGTCACAACGCCTGGCGGCGTACGTGTCAGATGCAACGCAATAAGCGTGCCCAGTTGCGCCATTAGCAACGCATGACGCCACTGCCAGCCTCGCCACAGGGCACTCCCAGGGCCTTCAACTCAATGATTTTTGTGAAAAACTGTCTTTGCTGACAGCTTAATTGGCGTCGTCATAGCGAAAGAAAAAGCAAACTACGTTGTCATCTCCTTCACGCTTCATGACAGGCTAGTCAGTTTTCATAATGGTTCAAGATTCATTATCTAGCTAACAAAAGCCCGCGGAAATAAATCACAACCTACTGTTATAAAAGAAAAATATAGGAAATATGCGTTTGTCCATTATGGTGCAGAGAATCACCAAAATGGGGATGTCGCGGCATATAACCATAAATAAAACTTTCAATACAATGACTTATAGACAAACTGGCCAGGTGGAAAAAAAGTTCTTGCAGGAACCTGTCGATGCCGACTAGCTTAAAACAGCTGTCTTATGAGTCAACTTTAATAACAACCCAGATCGTGCCTTGGACCCTCCCCGCACCACCACGGCAGGGAAACCGTCCTGACAACAAACACAAGATGAGTGAAATGCCATGCAGAAGATGAAGATCGGTCTGATCCAGATGGCGCTGAACACCAGTACCGACCTGGAACCAGACGCCATTCGCGACGCCATGAACGACGCCCACCTGCCGTTGATCCAGCAGGCCGCCGATGCCGGCGTGCAGGTGCTGTGCTTTCAGGAAGTCTTCAACCAGCCCTACTTCTGCCCCAGCCAGGACCCCAAGTGGTATGCCGCTGCCGAGCGGGTACCCGAGGGACCGACCTGCCAGATGATGCAGAAGCTTGCCGCCAAGCACCGCATGGTGATGATCGTGCCGGTCTACGAGGAGACGGTGACCGGGATCTACTACAACACTGCAGCGGTCTTCGATGCCGACGGCAGCTATCTCGGCAAGTATCACAAGACCCATATCCCCCAGGTCGCCGGCTTCTGGGAGAAGTTCTACTTCAAGCCCGGCAAGTCGGAGTGGCCGGTATTCGATACCGCCTACGGCAAGATCGGCGTCTACATCTGCTACGACCGCCACTTCCCCGAGGGCTGGCGGGCGCTGGCACTCAACGGTGCCGAGGTGATCTTCAACCCGTCGGCCACCGTCGCCGGCCTCTCCCAGTATCTGTGGGAGCTCGAACAGCCGGCCTCGGCCGCCGCCAACGGCTGCTTCATCGCCGCCATCAACCGCGTCGGCACCGAGGCGCCCTGGAACATCGGCGAATTCTACGGTTCGAGCTACATCGTCAATCCGCGCGGCAAGATCGAGGCCCAGGCCAGCGACAAGGACGACGAGCTGCTGATCCATGAGATCGATCTCGATATGGTCCGCGAGGTGCGCAACAACTGGCAGTTCTTCCGCGACCGCCGCCCGGATGCTTATGCCCGGTTGACCGACGGCGAATGATCCCGACACCAGGAGACGCACCATGAGCCTATTGATTCGCGGTGGCACCGTGGTCACCGACAGCGACACCTACCGCGCCGACGTCCTCTGTGATGACGGCAAGATCCAAGCCATCGGCAGCAATCTAGAGGCGCCGCAGGGCGGCGAGGTCATCGACGCCGAGGGCATGTACGTGATGCCCGGCGGCATCGACCCACACACCCATATGCAGCTCCCCTTCATGGGCACCGTGGCTAGCGAGGATTTCTATACCGGCACCGCCGCGGCGCTGGCCGGCGGCACCACCTCGATCATCGATTTCGTGATCCCCCAGCCCGGTCAGTCGCTGCTCGAGGCATTCGAGACCTGGCAGGGCTGGGCGGAAAAGGCTGCCACCGACTTCGCCTTCCACGTCGCCATCACCTGGTGGGACGACAGCGTGCGCGAGGAGATGGGCACCCTGGTACGCGACCACGGCGTCAACAGCTTCAAGCACTTCATGGCCTACAAGGGCGCGATCATGGCCACCGACGACATCCTGGTGGAGAGCTTCTCGCGCTGCCTGGAGCTCGGCGCGGTGCCCACCGTGCACGCCGAGAACGGCGAGCTGGTCTACCACATGCAGCAGAAGCTGCTGGCCGAGGGCATGACCGGGCCCGAGGCGCACCCGCTGTCGCGGCCGCCCCAGGTCGAAGGCGAAGCGGCCAGTCGCGCGATCCGTATCGCCAGCACGCTGGGCGCGCCGATCTATCTTGTTCACGTCTCCACCAAGGACGCCGTCGACGAGATCGCCTATGCCCGCCAGCAGGGTCATCCGGTCTACGGCGAGTGCCTGGCCGGCCATCTGGTGCTCGACGACAGCGTCTACCTGGATACCGACTGGGGACGCGCCGCGGCCCACGTGATGAGCCCGCCGTTTCGCCCCAAGGGCCATCAGGAGGCGCTGTGGCACGGCCTGCAGTCGGGCAACCTGCAGACCACCGCCACCGACCACTGCTGCTTCTGCGCCGAGCAGAAGGCCGCCGGCAAGGACGACTTCACCAAGATCCCCAACGGCACCGCCGGGGTCGAGGACCGCATGGCGGTACTCTGGGAGGAGGGGGTCAACAGCGGCAAGCTGTCGATGCAGGAGTTCGTGGCGCTGACCTCGACCAACACCGCGCGGATCTTCAACCTCTATCCGCGCAAGGGCGCGGTGCAGGTTGGCGCCGACGCCGACCTGGTGGTGTGGGACCCCAAGGGCACCCGCACCATTTCAGCCGAGACCCATCACCAGAACGTCGACTTCAACATCTTCGAAGGCAAGACGGTACGCGGCATCCCGCGTCACACCGTCAGCCAGGGCAAATGGGTGTGGCGCGACGGCGAACTGCGCGCCGAGCGCGGCGCGGGCCGCTACCTCAAGCGCCCCGCCTACCCCGGCGTGTATGAGCTGCTCAAACGCCGCGCCGAGCTCAATGCGCCAAAGCCGGTGAAGCGCGGCTAGGCAGGCCCCTGACAGGCCCACAACAACAACGAGGTGTTACCGTGAAACATGACCTGACCCATCTGCCCCGGGCCGGCGATACCGTTGCCGGCCGCCCGGGCACATCGCCTGAGGCGCTGGAGGCCAACTTCAGCGACCTGCATCCGCCGCTGAACCCGCGCCAGGCGATGATCGAGAGCCAGCGCTGCCTGTACTGCTATGACGCCCCTTGCGTCGAGGCGTGCCCGTCGGATATCGACATCCCACGCTTCATCCGCCAGATCAGCGAGGACAATATCGACGGCGCTGCGCACACCATCCTCGAACAGAACATCCTCGGCGGCAGCTGTGCCCGGGTCTGCCCCACCGAGATCCTCTGCGAGCAGCGCTGCGTACGCAATCACGATGCCGAGTGCCAGCCGGTGCTGATCGGCCTGCTGCAGCGCTATGCCACCGATCACGCGCGCTTCGACGGCCATCCGTTCCAGCGCGCCGCCGACAGCGGCTACCAGGTGGCGGTGGTCGGGGCCGGGCCGGCAGGGCTGGCCTGCGCCCACCGGCTGGCGATGCTCGGCCACCGGGTCACCGTCTTCGAGGCCGAGGCCAAGCCCGGCGGGCTCAACGAGTACGGCATCGCCCGCTACAAGATGACCGACGACTTCGCGCGCAAGGAGGTCGAGTTCCTGCTCGAGATTGGCGGCATCGAGATGCGCTACGGCCAGCGTCTTGGCCACGACCTCAGCCTCGCGCAATTGCATAGCGACTATGACAGCGTGTTTCTCGGCCTCGGCCTGGGTGCCAGCCGCCAGCTGGGGCTGACCGGCGAGGATGCGCCGGGCCTTGCAGCGGCCGTGGACTACATCAAGATCCTGCGCCAGAGCGACGACCTGGCCCAGCTCCCGCTGGCTCGCCGCTGCGTGGTGATCGGCGCCGGCAACACCGCCATCGACATGGCGACTCAGATGGCACGCCTGGGCGCCGACGAGGTGACTCTGGTCTATCGGCGCGGCGTGGAAGCCATGTCGGCCACCGGCCACGAGCAGGAGATCGCCAAGGCCAACGGCGTGCGCATGCTGACCTGGGCGACGCCGCGTGAGGTGCTGCTTGACGCCGAAGGCCGCGTGAGCGGCATGCGCTTCGAAAGAACCCACGCCACCGAGGGGCAACTGCAAGGCACCGGCGAGACCTTCGAGGTCGAGGCCGACGCGATATTCAAGGCCATCGGCCAGGGCTTCGATGGCGACAGCCTGAGCGACCCGGCGGCCAGTGAACTGGCCCGCGACGGCGAGCGCATCCGCGTCGACGACGCCTTTCGCACCTCGCTGCCGCGGGTCTACGCCGGTGGCGACTGTGTCGCCCCCGGCCAGGATCTCACCGTCCAGGCCGTGCAGCACGGCAAGCTGGCCGCCCACGCCATTCATCAGGATCTCTTGGCCAAGCAGGAGGCCGCATGAACACTCGCACGGACCACCTCGTCAACGGCGTCGACCTGTCCATCGACTTCGCCGGAATCAAGTCCCCCAACCCTTTCTGGCTGGCCTCGGCCCCGCCCACCGACAAGGCCTACAACGTCGAGCGCGCCTATCGCGCGGGCTGGGGCGGCGTGGTCTGGAAGACCCTCGGCGAGGATCCACCCGCGGTCAACGTCTCGTCGCGCTACTCGGCGCACTTCGGCAAGAACCGCGAGGTGCTGGGCTTCAACAATATCGAGCTGATCACCGATCGCTCGCTGGCGATCAACCTGGAGGAGATCGCCCGGGTCAAGCGCGACTGGCCGGACCGCGCGCTGATCGTCTCGATCATGGTGCCCTGCGAGGAAGCCGCCTGGCAGCATATCCTGCCGCTGGTGGAGGCGACCGGCGCCGATGGCATCGAGCTCAACCTGGGCTGCCCCCACGGCATGCCGGAGCGCGGCATGGGCGCGGCGGTGGGCCAGAACCCCGACCTGATCGAGCAGGTGGCGCGCTGGTGCAAGCAGTATTATTCCAAACCGGTGATCGTCAAGCTGACGCCCAACATCACCGATATCCGCGTTGCCGCCCAGGCCGCCCTGCGCGGCGGCGCCGATGCGGTGTCGCTGATCAACACCATCAACTCGATCACCAGCATCGATCTCGACAACATGGTAGCCAAGCCCACCGTGGGCCAGCAGAGCACCCACGGCGGCTACTGTGGTAGTGCGGTCAAGCCCATCGCCCTGAACATGGTCGCCGAGATCGCCCGCGACGCCCCTACCCGGGACCTGCCGATCTCGGGTATCGGTGGCATCTCGGACTGGCGCGATGCCGCGGAGTTCGTGGCCCTCGGCGCCGGCAGCGTGCAGGTGTGTACCGCCGCCATGCTGCATGGGTTTCGCATCGTCGAGGAGATGAAGGACGGCCTGTCGCGGTGGATGGCCGAGCAGGGCTATCGCTCGCTCGATGAGTTCAGCGGCAAGGCGGTGGCCAACACCACCGACTGGAAGCACCTCGACATGAACTTCAAGACCATCGCGCATATCGACCAGGACAAGTGCATCTCATGCGGGCGCTGCTACATTGCCTGCGAGGACACCTCTCACCAGTCGATCGCCCAGCTGATCGACGCCAGCGGGGCGCGGCGCTACGAGGTGATCGAGGAGGAGTGCGTGGGCTGCAACCTGTGCCAGATCACCTGCCCGGTGCAGGACTGCATCAGCATGCTGCCCCAGCAGACCGGCAAGCCCTATATGAGCTGGGACCAGGACCCGCGCAACCCCTTCCGCCAGGCCAGCTAAGTACCGGCTGATCGCCCCGACCGCACTGCCAAGGGCAGTGCGGTCGGGGCGTCTGCAATGAGATGACGCGTACCGGTATGCCCGGTGCCCCTCGCGAGGGTAGAGCAATGGCCATTCTTGGACAGACTCATAGACCAAGTGCTGATTTTTTCAGCGCCCCCTAAAGTCGCGCCTAGCCAAGCCGATTTGGTGAGTGCTTATCGCCAGTAAACCCAGCACTCCCGTGAGACAATAAAATATGGCTTCTTCGGCTCCCAAAGCCTCGTTCTTGCTAGGCCTGCAGACTCGTATTCTGGCACTCGTGCTACTCCCCTTATTGCTGACCACCGGCAGCCTGGTGGCCCTGGATGCATATACCCGCATCCAGAGCAGTCATGACGCCCTCGAGCGGCAGCGTGAACTGCTCATCGAAACCCGCCAGGCGGGTGTGCGAGACGTGGTGGAAAGCGCCCGCACGGCCATCCAGCCAGTGTTGTCGAACCACAATCTCAGCGACGCCGAGCGCCAGGAGCAGGCAGCTGAAATCGTGCGTGCCATTAGCTTCGAAGGCGACAACTACGTGTTCATCTATCAGTATGACGGACTCAACGTGGTCACAGCCCCCATGCCCGATCGAGAGGGCACCAACATGCTGGGCGTTCAGGCACCCGACGGCGCCTATATCATCAGCGACCTGATCGATGTTGCGCAGCAAGGCGGCGGCTATTACGCCTATCCGTGGGAGCACCCAGCCACAGGCACGATAGAGCCGAAGTATTCCTATGCCACCAGCGTGCCGGAATTCGACTGGATGATCGGCGCAGGCGTCTATACCACCGATATCGATGCCGCCATGGCCAGCGCCGAGGCCCAGGCGGCAGTCGAGCTGCGCCGTTCGCTTCTGACCTCTGCCCTGGCAGGGCTTTTGATCTTCGCTGGCGTATCAGTGATCGCCATCTGGCTGGTGCGACGCACGGTACAGCCGATCCGCCGCACCGCCGCAGCCATGCGCGACATCGCTAAAGGTCAGGGCGATCTGACTCGTCGCCTGAAAGTGGAGAGTCGCGACGAAATCGGCGAACTGGCAGCCCAGTTCAATGCCTTCGTAGCACGGATGCAAGACACCCTGCGCGACGTGCGCCGCAGCACCACTAGTGTGCAACAGGCCGCCCAGGAAATAGCCCAGGGCAGCGACGAACTGGCCACACGTACCGAACAGGCCGCAGCCAACCTTCAGGAAACATCGGCCTCCATGGAAGAGATCACGGCAACGGTCAACCACAGCACGGAATCGGCCGAGCAGGCCAACCAGCTGGTTCAATCCACGGCAACAGTGGCCCGTGAAGGGGAAACCGCGATGAAGAGTGTCGAGCGCACCATGAGTGATATCGATGCTTCGGCCAGCCGCATCAGTGAGATTATTACACTGATTGATGGCATCGCTTTCCAAACCAACATATTAGCGCTCAACGCCTCGGTTGAAGCAGCCCGGGCCGGTGAACATGGCCGCGGTTTCGCCGTGGTCGCCCAGGAAGTGCGCACCCTGGCTAGTCGAAGCGGCGATGCGGCACGCGAAATCCGAACCCTGATCGACGCTTCTGTTTCACATACGCGGGAGGGCAGCACTATCGTCAAGCAGGCTGGCGCCACCATGCAGGAAATTGTTAGCAGCGTTGCGCGAGTCACCGATGTGATTGCCGAAATCAGCGCCGGCGCTCAGGAGCAAAACGAGGGTATCGGTCAGATCAACACGGCCGTGGCAGAAATGGACACCATGACCCAGCAGAATGCTGCAATGGTGCAGCAGACCTCCTCGGCCGCCATGCAAATGCGCAACCATGCCGAGCATCTGAGCACCATGATCGGGACCTTCGTGCTAGGCGAGGATATCCAATCTGCAGCCACCCTTCCGGGGAGCAACAGCCCGCCCAGGTTGCAACGCGCTAGCAATAAAAAAACCGAGGAATGGGAAACATTCTGAGCCGCCCTCGCTGGCACACTCAGTCCGACCAGCTAAGCATTGGCTGATCGCCCCGACCGCACTGCCAAGGGCAGTGCGGTCGCGCTTGTGCACTACCCTGTCCCTGTCGACAGGGCGACAGCATTGCCACTTCGACCTCGGCAGCCTGAAGCGCCTCGGCGCTGGTCAACCTAGGCCGACAGGCCGATGCCGCGCAGGATCACCGATGTCACCGACTGTACCGCCCGCTCGAACTGGATATCATCGAGCGGACAGTCGTCGTTGAGCAGCGCAATCTGGTAGTCGAAGTCGGCATAGTGCTGGGTCGAGGCCCAGATCATGTAAAGCAGGTGCGACGGCTCCACCGGCAGAATCTTGCCGCTGTCGACCCACTCGCGAATCTTGGCCTCCTTGAGCTTGGCCCACTCGTAGAGATTGTCGCGCAGGCGCTCCTGAAGCACCGGCGCGCCCTGCATGACCTCGGCTGCCCAGACCTTGGAGCCATAGGCGCGATTGCGCGAGTGCTGCATCTTGGCGCGAATATAGCTCGACAGGACGATACGTGGGTCGTCGTAGAGCTCGAAGCACAGCGCGTCCTGCTTCCAGACCTCGAGCAACCCCAGCAGTACCTCGCGATACAGCTCCTCCTTGGTCGCGAAGTAGTAGTGCACGTTCGACTTGGGCAGGTCAGCCAACTGAGCAATATCGCCCATGGCGGCGCCCGCATACCCTTTCTCGGCGAAGACCCGCTCGGCGGCGAGCAGGATCTTCTCGACATTGCGGCGACGAATATCGCCCTTCTTCTTGGCCATCCCGTCTCCTTGCACCCCGTCTCACGCTGAACGCTGGCCACCGCCCGCCGGCGAGGCTCTATCCAGCGTACCATTTTCCACCCCCAGGGCGGCGCAAGCACGCCCAAGCCGACGCCTAGCCGCCCCAGTTTCCTGCACCCTGGCATGGCGGAGCCCCACGGTCGTTGCACCAACATGCACCATGCAGCGCAGCATAGTGCGCGCCAATAACAACACAAGGCATTGAATAAAAAGAAAAACACAAGAAGCGGCAAACTAATTGCTTGATGAATGACAGATATTGACGTGGACCAGGCTCAAATCGAGTACGAGTGCGTCGACCTGACCTTCAACGGCGAAGGCCCTGATCGTGAGTTCGACCGTCACTTGACGAGGCTAGTCCCATGGATATTCGCAACAAGGCCAACAAGATCCGCCTGTTGAGCTTCAACACCCCCCAGATGCGGGCCTTCCACTTCTCGTGGTTCGCCTTCCATATTTGTTTCTTTGGCTGGTTCGGTATCGCCCCACTGATGGCAGTGGTCCGTGAAGACCTCTCGCTGACCCAGACCCAGATCGGCAACACCATCATCGCCTCTGTCGCCATTACCGTGATCGTACGCCTGCTGATCGGCGTGCTCTGCGACCGTATCGGCCCACGCAAAGCTTACTCCGGGCTGCTGATCCTCGGTTCGATTCCGGTGATGGGGATCGGCTTCGCCAACAGTTTCGAAACCTTCCTGCTGGCACGCCTGGCCATCGGTGCCATCGGTGCCTCCTTCGTCATCACCCAGTACCACACCACCATGATGTTCGCGCCCAACGTGGTGGGCACCGCCAACGCCACCAGCGCCGGCTGGGGTAACCTGGGCGGTGGTACCACGCAAATCCTGATGCCGCTGATCTTCTCCGGCCTGCTGATGCTGGGTGTCAGCGAAACGCTCGGCTGGCGCCTGGCGATGGTAGTACCCGGCGTGGTGCTGTTCATCACCGGTATCTGCTACTACCGCTTCACCCAGGATGCGCCCAACGGCAACTTCGAGGACCTGCGCGCCCGTGGCGAGCTACCCCAGGCAGACGGCGAAAGCGGTGCCGGCCAGACCTTCCTGGCGGCCGCCAAGGACATCCGCGTCTGGGCGCTGTTCGTGGTCTATGCCATCTGCTTCGGCGTCGAGTTGACCATCAACAACATTGCCGCCATCTACTTCTTCGATCACTTCGACCTGACCCTGGCCACCGCCGGCCTGATTGCCGGGCTGTTCGGCTTGATGAATGTCTTCGCGCGTACCATGGGCGGCATCTTCTCCGACCTCTTCGCACGCAACGGCGGCCTCAAGGGCCGTGTGCGCTGGCTGTTCATCGCCCTGGTGTGCGAAGGCATCGCCCTGGTCGCTTTCTCGCAGATGCACGTGCTCTCCTACGCCATTGGCATCATGCTGGTCTTCAGCCTGTTCGTGCAGATGGCCGAGGGCGCGACCTACGGCGTGGTGCCCTTCATCAACAAGCGCGCGCTGGGTGCCGTGGCCGGCATCGTCGGTGCCGGCGGCAACGTCGGCGCCGTGGCAGCGGCCTTCCTGTTCCGCTCGGAAGCCATCACCTATCAGCAGGGGCTGTTCTACCTCGGGCTGATCGTGCTGGTGCTGGCCTCCTGTGCGCTGCTGGTGCGCTTCTCTCCGGAGACCGAAGCCGAAGAGGCCGCCGCCTACCAGGATGCGGTGGGCGAAAACACCGGTGCCGGGGCACTCTCGCTGCGCTGAGCGTAACCCGCGCCAACACAGGCTCGGCTCGACAGCAAGCCGCCGCTCGCAAGGGCGGCGGCTTGCGTGACGGGAGATGATGCGTCATTTACTCAGGAGGTCTCGCCCATGAACCCAGCCCACCGCCTGCTGCAAGCCGCCAAGCGTAGCGAGATCGACAACCTGCAGCACCTCGCCACCACCTGCGAACTGGTCGGCGATATCAGCCGCTTCATTCATGCGCTGCAGAAAGAGCGCGGCGCCTCGAATGTGTTTCTCGCCTCCCATGCCCAGCGCTTTGCCAAGCGTCGCCTGGAGCGGATTGCCGACAGCCTCACCCGCGAGCGGGCCATTCGCGAGCGCCTCGACCACCTCCCGCAGTACGCCGCAAGCAATGCCCGCCTGCTCAAGCGCATCGCCTGTGTATGGGTCGCCCTCGACGACCTGGCCGGCCTGCGCCGCGACATCGAGTCGCTGGCGATCAGCGCCGATGCTGCGACGCGCACCTACAACCGGTTGATCGGGGGGCTGCTGGCCGTGGTCTTCGATGCCGCCGACACCGCCGACGACCCCGACGTGACCCGCTCGCTGGTGGCCATCTTCCACTTCATGCAGGGCAAGGAACTGGCTGGCCAGGAGCGCGCCTGCGGGGCCATCGGGTTTACCGCCGGTGAGTTCGATGCTCCCCACCGCCAGCTACTGCTGCAGCTGATCGACGCCCAGCAGCGCTGCTTCGATACCTTCAGCGAATTTGCCAGCGACGCCGCCCGGGAGTATTGGCAGCAGCAGCTGTCGCTGCGTACCCAGGACGGCATCCAACAGCTGCGCGAGCGCGCCTGCACCGACGCTGCGCAGCAGCTGGACCGCGACCTGGGTGAGACCTGGTACGAGCTGACGACCGCACGCATCGATGCCATGCAGCAGGTCGAGGCGCAGCTGGCCGCCGAGCTCTCGCAGCTCTGTCATCGCAAGATCGAGCAGGCCCAGGCCGACATCAACGACCAGCAGCAGTTGGACGCCTCGCTTCAGGATGCGATCAAACACTGCTCGACCTGCGAACAGCTGGCCGACCTCTTCCCACAGGAGGCCACCCACGAGCTCGGCCAATTGACCGCCAATGCCGTGGAATCGAGGCTCAACCGGGCCCTGATTGACCTGATGCAATCCCAGAATGCGCGACTGCAGCATATCAGCGATGAGCTGGAGAACACCCGCAAGACGCTTCGCGAACGCAAGCTGATCGACCGTGCCAAGGGCATGATCATGGAGCATCAGCAGATGAGCGAAGAGGAGGCGTATCGTTTCATGCGCAAGGCCTCCATGGACCAGAGCAAGAGCATGGCCGAGATGGCCAAGACCATCATCGACCTGGCCGATATCCTACAAAAACGTCAGGCCTGAGGGCGTAAGTGGTGCGATGCATCATCGAGGCGCACCAACACAACGCCAAGAGAGATATCACCGAGCCCAGGCCACTATACGCAAGTCCTTGTTAGCGAAAGAAACAGCACCATTACGGGTAAAAATGGCACCCTAACTGCAACGGTATTGGCGTACGCTGAGTCAACGACGGTTCAGCTCCCAGGCAGTTTTCAATACCGGACAACGGCGTCTGATAAGAGCCTCCCAGTGAGTGGAGGCTTATATCAGACGCCGTTTCTTTGTTTGGAGCCATCATATGAACAACAACAGATTCAAGGGCTACTCCCCTCAGCGTCGTCGCTTCCTGAAAAACTCCGCCACCCTGGTCGGCGGCTCGGCGCTGCTAAGCAGTTTGCCGGTGAGCTGGGCCTTTGCCGACGGCAAGCCGGAGACCACTGCGGCCAAGCTCGGCTTTATCGCCCTGACCGATGCCGCCCCGCTGTTCGTCGCTGACGAGAAGGGCTTCTTCGCCAAGCACGGCATGACCGATGTCGAGGTACTCAAGCAGTCGTCCTGGGGCACCACCCGCGACAACCTGGTGCTCGGCTCACAGCGCAACGGCATCGATGGTGCGCATATCCTCACCCCCATGCCCTACCTGATCAGCTCCGGTGCGGTCACACCCAACAACCAACCGGTGCCGATGAGCATCCTGGCGCGCCTCAATCTCAACGGCCAGTGCATCTCGGTGGGTAGCGACTATGCCGACCTCGAGGTGCAGCTCGACACCCGTGAATTCGGCCAGGCCCTGGCCGAGAAACGCGCCGGCGGCGACGAAGCCAGTGCTGCCATGACCTTCCCCGGCGGTACCCATGACATGTGGATTCGCTACTGGATGGCGGCGGGCGGCATCGATCCCGACCGTGACGTATCGACCATCACCATTCCGCCCGCCCAGATGGTCGCCAATATGCGCGTTGGCAGCATGGATACCTTCTGCGTCTGCGAGCCATGGAACAACCAGCTGGTCAACCAGGGAATCGGCTATACCGCCAATACCACCGGCGAACTATGGAACGATCACCCGGAAAAAGCCTTCGCCATGCGCAGTGACTACGTGGAAGCCAATCCCAATGCGACCCAGGCCTTGTTGATGGCGATCATGGAGGCACAGATGTGGTGCGAGGATCCTGCCAACCATGAAGAGATGGCACAGATCTGCTCGCGCCGGCGCTGGATTCACGCCCCTTATGGCGACCTTATCGATCGTATTCAAGGTAACTTCGACTACGGCACTGGCCGAGTCGTCGAAGATCATCCGCAGATGATGCGCTACTGGGATCGTCATGCCTCTTACCCCTACAAGAGCCACGATCTTTGGTTCCTGACCGAGAACAAGCGCTGGGGATATCTGCCGCAAGACATGGACAGTGCCGCCCTGGTCGAGCAGGTCAATCGCGAGGATCTGTGGCGCCAAGCCGCCGACCGACTCGGCGTGGCATCAAGCGATATTCCCGACTCGACCTCGCGAGGCATCGAGACCTTCTTCGATGGCAAGACCTTCGATCCCGAGAATCCCCAGGCCTACCTCGACAGCCTCGAGATCAAGCGCCTGACCTGAGCCTAATCGACACCCACCGACTCACTCATACCGGAGAATCGCCATGCGCGCTTCACCTAGCACCGATAGCGCCAGTCGCCCACTGCTGGGTGGCTGGACACCCAACCTCCAGGGCATCAGGGACGCCCTGGTCCAGAAGCTCCTGCCACCGGTGATCATCCTCGCCGTGCTCGGGGCGATCTGGGAAATCCTGTGCTCCTCACCTGGGGCAACCCTGCCCCCACCCTCCCAGGTGCTCACCGACACCTGGGAGCTGATCGTCAATCCCTTCTATGACTACGGTGGCAACGACAAGGGCATGGGCTGGCAGATACTGGCCAGCCTCGAGCGGGTCGCCTACGGCTATTTGCTGGCGGTGGTGGCCGGCATCAGCCTGGGCGTACTGGTCGGCCAGTCTACCTGGGCCATGCGCGGGCTCGACCCGGTCTTCCAGGTGCTGCGCACCGTACCACCGCTGGCCTGGCTGCCGATTTCTCTGGCCGGCTTCCAGGACAGCACACCGTCGGCGATCTTCGTGATCTTCATCACCGCCATCTGGCCGATCATCATCAACACCTCGGTCGGAGTACGTAACATCCCCGAGGACTACCGCAACGTCGCCCGAGTGATACGCCTCAACGGCATGGAGTATTTCACCCGCATCATGCTGCCGGCCGCCGCGCCCTATATCTTCTCCGGCCTGCGCATCGGCGTGGGCTTGTCGTGGCTGGCCATCGTCGCCGCCGAGATGCTGATCGGCGGCGTGGGCATCGGCTTCTTCATCTGGGATGCCTGGAACGCCTCGATGATCAGCGACATCGTGCTGGCGCTGATCTACGTCGGCATCGTCGGCTTCATCCTCGACCGCATGGTCGGGTACATCGGCAACCGCGTCACCCGCGGCACCGCCCAGGGCTAACGGAGACTCCCCATGACCCAACGCTATCTCAGCATCGAACAGGTCGACATGACCTTTCACACCAAGGGTGGCTCGAGCAACGTGCTCAAGGGCATCAACCTCAGCGTCGCCCGCGGCGAGTACATCTCGATCATCGGCCACTCCGGCTGCGGCAAGTCGACCCTGCTCAACATCATTGCCGGGTTGACCGAATCCACCTCCGGCGCAGTGATCCTCGACGGCAAGGAGGTCAACGCCCCGGGCCCCGATCGCAGCGTGGTGTTCCAGAATCACTCGCTGCTGCCGTGGCTGACCGTGTATGAGAATGTCGCCCTGGCGGTCAACAAGACCTGTGCGCGTACCAAGAGCAAGGCCGAGCGCCACGCCTGGATCCTCAAGAACCTGGAAATGGTTGGCATGGGCCACGCGCTCGACAAGCGCCCGGCGGAGATCTCCGGTGGCATGAAACAGCGCGTCGGTATCGCCCGGGCGCTGTCCATGGAGCCCAAGGTACTGCTGCTCGACGAGCCCTTCGGCGCCCTCGACGCCCTGACCCGCGCCCACCTTCAGGAGGAGGTGATGCGGATCCAGGATGAGCTCGGCAACACCGTGATCATGATCACCCACGACGTCGACGAAGCGGTGCTGCTCTCAGACCGCATCGTGATGCTCACCAACGGCCCCTCGGCGCGTATCGGTGAAGTTCTCGACATCGACCTGCCGCGGCCACGCAACCGCATCACCCTGGCCGATGATCCTGCCTACAACCACTACCGCCAGGAGGTGCTGCGATTCCTCTACGAGAAGCAGCGTAAGGTCGAGCAGCTCGCCGAACGGCGCGACAAAGCCCCCACCGCCGAGGCCGCCAAGGCCCGCGCCTGAAGACAGCCGCGCCGCCTTCGGGCGGCGCGGCCATTCCCCGCATGACAACAAAAGTGGCAGCCCGGCGGGTGTCGAGCCATGCTCATAGCCATCGCCCGCGACACGGAGCCCGCCCAGTGACAGATTCCCCACGCGTCACGGTATTTTACGACGAGCGCATGCTGGCCCATGAGCCAAGCGCCGATGCAGCTTTCCTGCCTGGCCGCATGGATACCCGCATCCGCCAACTGCTCTCAGGGCTCGGCGTGCCCTGGAAGTACCCCGAGCATCCCGGCCGACTTACCGCCATCAGCCAGTTCCTGGCCCTTGCGCCACTTCAGGGCGTCACCTTCGCGACGGGAAAAGCGGCCACCGCCGAGCAGCTAGGTCGCGTTCATACCTCGTCGTACCTCGAGCAGGTGTACAAGCTACGCGGCCAGTATGCCTGGCTGGACGTGGATACCACCGCGGTATCGCCGGGCAGCGTGGATGCTGCGGAAGTGGCCGCCGGCACCGCGATTGCCGCCGTCGAGTCGGTGGTCGCTGGCGCAAGCGACAGCACCTTCGCCCTGGTACGCCCACCGGGGCACCACGCCGAGCCGGTGCGTGCCCGAGGCTTCTGCCTGTTCAACAATGTGGCAGTGGCCGCCGCCCACGCCAAGGCGGCGCTGGGCTGCCAGCGCATCATGATTCTCGATTGGGATGCGCATCACGGCAACGGCACCCAGGACATCTTCTGGGCCGACCCCGATGTGCTGCTCATCGACCTGCACCGCGGCGCCCCCTTCTATCCCGGCTCCGGTAGCCTGGAAGAGGTCGGTGAAGGACTCGGAGAGGGCACCACCGTCAACATTCCGCTGCCGGCCGATGCCGGCGACGCGGCCTACCTGCTGGCCTTCGAACGCATCATCGAACCCGCAGCGGACTGGTTCAAGCCCGACCTGATCCTGGTCTCGGCAGGCTTCGACCCACACGCCCACGACCTGGCACTCAACGTTTCCTACCGCGGCTTCGCCTCGATGACACACCGCCTCAAGCAGCTTGCCGCCCGCCACAGCCAGGGCCGGCTGGTGTTCGTGCTCGAAGGCGGCTACAACCTGATTTCGCTTTCACACGGCGTCAAGGCGGTGCTCGAAGTGCTCGCAGGCGCAGTTCCGCCGCCGCCGGGCGAGTGCGGCATCGCCGAGGTCGAGGCCGCCGCGGCCTTTCACCGCGGTGCCTTTGTCGATTCGTGACGTAACGCCCTGCCCGCGTGTCTCGCGTCATGCTGGCAGGCCGGCGACCAGGCTGATCAGCACGCCGCCCAGCGCCATGATGGCAACCACCGCCCAGGCCGGCAGCTTCCATATCGTCAACAGCAGGAAGCCGGTCAGCGCCAGGGCGAACTCATGGCTGCCAAGAATGGCGCTGGTCCACACCGGCTGATAGAGCGCGGCACCCAGAATACCCACCACCGCGGCGTTGGCGCCGCGCATCAGCGACTGGGCGCTGGCCCACTGGCGAAAGCGGTTCCAGAACGGCAGCACCGCCACCAGTAGCAGCATGCCCGGAACGAAGATTGCCAGTAGCGCCAGGGTCGCGCCAACCAGCCCGTTGGGCAGCGGCTCGAGTACCGCACCAAGATAGGCGGCGAAAGTGAACAGCGGCCCTGGTACCGCCTGGGCCGCGCCGTAGCCGGCCAGGAAGTCGTCTGGGGTGACCCAACCCGACTGCACCACCTCGGCCTCGAGCAGCGGCAGCACCACGTGGCCGCCGCCAAACACCAGCGCCCCGGCGCGGTAGAAGGCATCCAGCAGCGCCAGGGTCTGCGACGGCGTGCTCCAGGCCAGCAGCGGCAGCCCCACCAGCAGCAGCACGAAGGCCGCCAGTGCAATCCCGCCGGCACGCCGCGTCACCGGAAAGTGCACCTCGCTGACCGTGTTCTCCACCGCGGCACGACACAGCACCAGGCCTGCCAATCCGCCCGCAACGATTGCCGCTACCTGGCCCAGCGGGCCGCTAACCATCACCACGACCAGCACCGCTGCCAGGGCGATGGCAGCACGCTGGCGGTCCGGGCACAGGTTGCGCGCCATGCCCCATACCGCATGAGCGACGATGGCCACCGCGGCCACCTTGAGGCCGTGGATGATGCCGCTACCCACGGGCCCCTCCATCACCGCCGCGCCGAAGGCGAACAGCACCAGGATAATCGCCGACGGCAGGGTGAACGCCAACCACGCCATGGCAGCCCCCCAGGGGCCGGCGCGCATCAGGCCCAGCGCAAAGCCAACCTGGCTACTGGCCGGCCCGGGCAGGAACTGGCAGAGCGCCACCAGATCGGCGTAATCCTTCTCCGACAGCCACTTACGACGCGCCACGAACTCGGTGCGGAAATATCCCAGGTGGGCAATCGGCCCACCGAAGGAGGTCAGCCCCAGCATCAGAAAAGCGCGAAAGACCTCCTGGATGCGGCCCGGATGGGGGGTAGTCATGATCGGAATTCCTTGACTGGCGGTAGTGGTGACGCGAAAAGCTGCCTTATCATGCCATACCTGCGTGACGCTCTCGTTACGCGTACACTGGCGGCTCCCTCGCCAGGAGCCCCTACGTGTCGCCACCGCCAGCCCCCGACCGTGACAGCAGCAATCCCCTCGCCGGGTTCTTCGGCGTGTTTCGCTACAGCCGCCGGGCGCTCGGCCTGGTGTGGGAGACCTCGCGCTGGATGACCCTGGGGCTGATGCTGTGCACCCTGGTCGCCGGCGTGCTGCCAGCGGTGGCGGCCTGGGTCGGCCAGCTGATCGTCGACGGCGTGGTCGCCGCCATGGAGGCCCACCGCGCGGCCAGCGACCCCGAGCTGCTTACGCTGATCACCCCGGTGCTGTGGCTGGTAGCGCTGGAGGGAGTGATCATCGCGCTGATCGCGCTTGCCCAGCGCGGCCTCGCCGCCCAGCAGTCATTGTTGCGCGCGCTCCTCGGCCAGAAGGTCAACGTGATGATTCTCGAGAAGGCCGGGAAGCTCTCGCTGGCGCAGTTCGAGGACTCCGAGCTCTACGACAAGTTGACCCGCGCCCGCCGCGAGGCCTCGACCCGTCCCCTGGCGCTGGTCAACAAGACCTTCGGGCTGCTGCAGAACGCCATCTCGCTGGCCAGCTTCGGTGTGCTGCTGGTGCAATTCTCGCCCTGGGCGCTACTGCTGCTGGTGGCCGGCGCCCTGCCGGTGTTCATCTCCGAGGCCAAGTTCTCCGGCGACGCCTTCCGGCTGTTCCGCTGGCGCTCGCCGCAGACCCGCATGCAGATCTACCTCGAGACGGTGCTGGCCCGCGAGGACACCATCAAGGAGGTCAAGCTGTTCGGCCTCGAGGGGCTATTCCTGCAGCGCTATCGCGACATCTTCACCCGGCTGTTCGCCGAGGATCGCCTGTTGACGCTGCGCCGCGAGAGCTGGGGCTTCCTGCTCGGCCTGCTCGGCACCCTGACCTTCTACGGCGCCTACGGCTGGGTGGTGGTGGAGACTATCGCCGGTGGCCTCACGCTGGGCGAGATGACCATGTACCTGATGGTCTTCAAGCAGGGTCAGGCGGCGCTCTCGGCCAGCCTGACCGCGATCAGCGGCATGTATGAGGACAACCTCTACCTCTCGAACCTCTACGAGTACCTGGAGCAGCCGGTAGAGGACGACGGCGGCACCCTCACCCAGGGCGCCACGCCCGGCGATGGCCTGCGCTTCGAGGGCGTCGGCTTCGCCTATCCCGGCGGCGAGGCGGTGTTGCATGACATCAACCTGCACCTGGCCCCGGGCCAGAGCCTTGCCCTGGTGGGCGAGAACGGCTCCGGCAAGACCACCCTGATCAAGCTGCTGACGCGGCTCTACCTCCCCACCCAGGGGCGCATCCTGCTGGATGGCAGCGACCTGCGCGACTGGCAGACCGAGGCCCTACGCGAGCGTATCGGCGTGATTTTCCAGGACTTCGTGCGCTACCAGCTGCAGGTCGGCGAGAACCTCGGAGTCGGCGATACCCACGCCTTCGAGGATCAGGAGCGCTGGCAGGAGGCCGCCCGCCACGGCATGGCCGACGACTTCATTGCGCGCATGGCCAGCGGCTACCAGACCCAGTTGGGCCGCTGGTTCAAGGGCGGCCAGGAACTCTCCGGCGGGCAGTGGCAGAAGATCGCCCTGTCACGGGCCTACATGCGCGAGAACGCCGATATCCTGGTACTCGACGAGCCCACCGCGGCGATGGACGCTGCCGCCGAGGCGGAGATCTTCGCGCGTTTCCGCGAACATGGGCACGACAAGATGACCATCCTGATCTCGCACCGCTTCTCCACGGTGCGCAGCGCCGAGCAGATCCTGGTCATCGACCGCGGAGAGATCATCGAGCGCGGCACCCACGACCAGTTGCTGGCCGCCGACGGCCGCTACGCCACGCTGTTTAGGCTCCAGGCCAAGGGATATCGCTGACGGCCCAGGCTCAACGGCTCTCTCCCAACCGCTTGACGCTTGTTCAGCGATTGTTTATAAGAAAAGAGTCACTCACATTAGGTGAGTGACATCGACCCCATCCAGAGACCGTTTTCTCATGCGCTGGCAATCCCGCGTCAACCGCCCAAGCAAGCTACATCGCATTGCCAATAATGCGATGCGAGCCTGCCGTTGCCGCGTGCCAATCCGATACTGAGAAACGATGGCCGCGGCATGTGTCGCGGCCATGTGATTACCCCCGCTGTATTCGGTCATCTCCTGTTCGCGCTGCATCCCGGCCTCCCGCAAGGAGACCGAGAAATGGCAATTTCCGCTAGCCTCAAGAACCTGCTTCATGCACTGCGCAGCCGTGCGATCAAGCGTCGTCAATTCGCTCAGCTCCGGGAGTGCGACCCACGCATGCTCAAGGACATGGGCCTGCGCTGGGAGCGCGGCACCCTGGTCGCCATCAATCCCGAGCGCGAGCCATCCGAGGGCATCGCCCGCGACGCGCATGAGAGCTGTCCCCACTGCGGGAGTAGACTGACGTAGCCAACGCCCCGGCCACAGGACGTGGCCGGGGCGACTACACTACGGGGTGGCCGATTTACGCTGAATCAGGGGGTAAGATGAGTACCAATCTGTTCGACCTAAGCGGCAAGACCGCTATTATAACGGGCTGCAATACCGGCCTTGGCCAGGGGATGGCGGTAGGCCTCGCTGAGGCTGGTTGCAACATTGTGGCTGTCAATCGAAGCGAACCAAGCGAGACCCAACGACGCGTCGAGGCATCAGGACAAGGTTTCCTGGCCGTCCACGCCGACCTGACATCTACGGCACCGATAGACGACATTCTTTATCAAACGGAGCAGCGCTTTGGCGGCGCGGATATCCTGATCAACAATGCGGGGCTCATTCGTCGAGCTGACGCCTTGGATTTCACGGAACAAGACTGGGACGACGTCATCAACGTTAACCTCAAGAGCCTCTTCTTTCTCTCTCAAGCCTTTGGCCGTGCCTGCGTCGATAAACAGCGGCGGGGGAAAATCATCAACATCGCCTCATTGCTCTCCTTTCAGGGCGGCATCCGAGTGCCTTCCTACACGGCCTCCAAGAGTGGTGTTCTGGGATTGACGCGCCTGATGGCCAACGAGTGGGCGTCCCTGGGCCTCAATGTCAATGCCATCGCGCCGGGCTACATGGCGACCAACAACACCCAGGCCCTGCGCGACGATCCCCAGCGCAGCCGCGAAATTCTTGGCCGGATTCCCACGGGACGCTGGGGAACACCGGAGGATCTCGTCGGCGCGGCCGTGTTTCTCGCCTCACGCGCATCGGACTACGTCAACGGTCACACGCTCGCGGTGGATGGCGGCTGGCTGGGCCGCTAGGCATCTACAGCAGACGAGTCGAGAATGACGCACTCATCGTTAGCCCCTTACTCATTAGCCAGTGAATATCACCCTAAGAATCACTAGAATCGACGTTTCGCTTCGCTGCCGGACACGCCATGAGTTCTGCCCACGCCGCTGATCCCCCCGCCGAAGAGCAGATCGCCCTGCATCGCCAACCCGGCTTTGTGAGTTTCCTGGTATCACGCCTGGCGGCGGTATTCGCCATGCAGATCCAAGCGGTGGTGGTGGCCTGGCAGGTGTATGCGATTACTCGCGATCCGATGTCGTTGGCCTATGTGGGCCTGGCCCAGTTCCTGCCCATGGTGGTGCTGTTACTGCCCGCCGGCGACCTGGTCGATCGCTTTCCGCGTAAGCGCATCCTGCAGCTGAGCTGGGCGGTGCAGGCGCTGTGTAGCGCCATGCTATTAGCGCTTTCGCTGGCCGCCAGCGAGCGGGTCGGGGCCTTCTATGCGGTGCTTGCGCTGTTCGGCTGCGCCCGCGCCTTCACCGGCCCGGCACTGCAGAGCCTGCTACCCAATATCGTGCCTCGCAGCCAGCTGGCCCAGGCCATCGCCTTGAACAGCTCGATCATGAAGATCGCGGTGATCGGTGGTCCTCTGCTAGGCGGGATTCTGTATGCCCTGGGCGGGGGTGGACTCGCCTATGCGGTATGCCTGGGCTGCTTCGCTACCGCGCTGGTTCTGCTGCTGCCGGTACCGATCCGCTTCGCCGAGGCTAGCCAGGCACTTGAGGCCACCGCCTGGCGCCGCTTTACCGCCGGCATTGGCTATATCCGCCGCCAGCCGATCATCCTCGGCGCCATCTCGCTGGACCTGTTCGCGGTGCTGCTTGGCGGGGTGGTCGCGCTGCTGCCCATTTACGCCCAGGAGGTGCTCCACGTCGGCCCCGAGGGGCTCGGTGCGCTGCGCAGCGCCATCGCCGTCGGCGCCCTGCTGATGGGGATATATCTCGGCGTGCGCGGCATCAAGCGCCACGCCGGCATGGTGATGTTCGTTGCCGTGGCGATATTTGGCGTTGCCAACCTGGTGTTCGCCTTCTCGACGCTGTTCTGGCTGTCGCTGCTGGCCATGCTGGTGGCCGGCGCCGCCGACATGATCAGCGTCTATGTGCGCATGACGGTGATCCAGCTGGCCACCCCCGACGCCATGCGCGGCCGGGTCAACGCCGTGAACATGTTGTTCATCGGCTCCTCCAACGAGCTCGGTGAGTTCCGCGCCGGCAGCATGGCGGCCTGGCTCGGCGCCGTGCCGGCGGCAGTGGTCGGCGGCCTAGGCACCCTGGCAGTGGTCGGCGCCTGGATGCGGCTATTCCCCACTTTGCGCCACGTCGACCGCTTCGATGACGCCTCGCGCTAAGGGGTGTTCAGCAGCCTGGCGATTTGCGTCTAGACTGGCTGAGGAGTCGTCATTACAAGGAGAGTCTTATGTCCGCCACGACCCAGCATACCGGCAGCTGCCTGTGCGGCGCTGTTACCCTGAGCGTCGAGGTCGCCACCGACGAGGTCGCTGCCTGCCACTGCAGCCTGTGTCGCCGCTGGGGCGGTGGCCCGCTGCTGGCCCTGGAGGGCGCCAGCGCAATAGACCTGGTCGGTGAACACAACGTCACGGTATACCCCTCCTCCGAGTGGGCCGAGCGCGGCTTCTGCCGGGACTGCGGCACCCACCTGTTCTACCGCCTCAAGAGCGGCGATCACCACGCCGTACCGGTGGGGCTGGTCGACAAGGGCCACGGCTGGCACTTCGCCACCCAGATCTTCATCGATGAGAAGCCCGGCTACTACGCCTTCGCCAACGAGACCCACGATATGACCGGCGATCAGGTGTTCGCGGCGTTCAATGCAGGCGACGGAGATTGACGCTCAAAAGTGTGCGCCGGCCAGCATGCTGATCCAGCCGGCCAGACGCTTGCGCCAGGGGCGATTCTCCCAGCGCTCGAGGTCGTAGCGCTCGGCGCGGCGGATATCGTCCTCGACCAGCTCGCGGACACGCTGGGCGAAATCCTCATCGTAGACGTTGAGGTTGCCCTCCTTGTTGATGCGGAAGGAGCGGTTGTCGAGGTTGGTGGACCCGACGCTGGCCCAGCGGTCGTCGATGCTGATCAACTTGGCGTGATACATCGACGGCTGATACTCGTGGATGGCCACGCCGGCCTCGAGCATCGGCCGCCAGCGGTTGACCGAGGCGTGACGCACGAAGCCCATGTCGATACTGTCGCCGGGCACCAGGATATTGACCTCGACGCCACGTTCGCGAGCCTCGATCAGCGCCTCGAGAAATGCCTCGTCGGGGTAGAAGTAGGCCGAACCCAGCGTGATCCGCTCTTCGGCCGTGGCAATCGCCACCATCAGCATCTTGCGCATACGGTGGCGACCCTCGCGGGGCGTACTGGTCACCATCTGCGCCTCCAGTTCGCCCTCGGCCTCCAGCTCAGGGAAATAGGCATCGCCCAGCAGCAGTCGACCGCTGGCATCCAGCCAGGTATCGACGAAGGCCGACTGCATATTGCCCACCACCGGCCCCTCGACGCGGAAGTGGTGATCGCGATAGGCCTGGCCGTCGTCATCGGGCAGCCAGCTATCGGTGATATTGGCACCGCCGATAAAACCGGTGCGACCGTCGGTCATCAGCAGCTTGCGGTGAGTGCGATGATTGAAGCGCGCCAGCTCGTACCAGGCGGGCTTGCGCCAGCGGATCACCTCGACGCCAGCCTCCTGCATGCGCTCGAACTTGTCCGACGCGGCGGCCACCGAGCCGACATAGTCGATCAAGGCATGCACCGCGACACCGCGCTCGGCCGCCGCCACCAGGGCGTCGACGAATGGCCCGGCGGCCTCCTCGCCCCAGAACTCGAAGGTCTCGAAGGTGATGGAGGCCTCGGCAGCGTCGATGGCATCGAGCATGTCAGCGTAGATCGCCTCGCCGTCCTCGAGCATGGCGATGCGATTGCCGGCCACGATAGGTTGCTCGAGGATCAGTCCCATGCTGCGCCGGAAGTCTGCATCGCCGGTGGTGAAGTCCACCGCCAACGGCTCGAGCAACCGCTTGGGCTTGGGTGTAGCGTTGTAGAACAGCACGCTGCCCACCGCGAATATCACCACTATCACGGCAGCCACATAGGCAATGAGTCGATTACGGCGTTTCACTAGCGGCTCCCTGCCTTGTGAGTCGCCCCATGATTGCAGTAGCCCAGGCGGAATGCGAGCGTTGGCGCAGCGCGTCAGTCTCGTCCGAACAGGTTCTTCTGTACTTCCCGGAGATGCTCCTCGAGTAGTGACCTGGCGGTATCCTCGTCGCGATCGCGCAACGCCGCGACGATAGCGCGGTGCTGCATTTCGTAGCGTTTGCGCCGTTCAGGGGTGAGCGATATTCGCTTGAGACGCCCCCACTCACCCTCTTCGCGCACCACATTGGTGAGTTCCAGGATACGCAGGAAGAAGCTGTTGTGTGTGGCTTCGGCAAATGCCTGGTGCAGCGCGCCATCCCAGTGTTCGAACTCCTCGATGGCAGTAGCGCCTTCAGAGCGGAGGATGCACTCGTCCATGCGCTCGAAGTCGGACGCCGTGGCATATCGCACGATCAGTGCCACCATCTGCGGCTCGATCAATAGCCGCGCTTCCATCAGCTGCGCCGGACTCGTCTGGATGGCTACCGCGCGAGCGCCCGCCCCGGGTTCAGCTTGAGGCTCCACCAGCTCGCCGACACGCTCCGAGACGAAGGTACCGCTGCCCACCACCTGGGTAATCAAGCCCTGCTGCTTGAAGTTGCCGAGCACCCGCCGCACTGCCCCGCGCGATGCAGCAAAGCGTTCACTCAGCTCGCGCTCGGTAGGCAGCCGATGCCCTGCAGGGAAACTGCCGCTTTCGATCTGCTGCTGAAGATAGCGGGACAGAGAACGCGCGCCGTCGGCGCGTACTGCCTTGCCCAGTGTCTTGTCACTCACAGGCTGTCCTTGGTCCTGATGCCAATTCAATCATCAATGCAGCAAAGTTATACCATTTGGTCCCACTGATCAAAAAACACCCTTGAATTGGTACATTTTTAGTTCTAGTCTCGATAAATACGGGACCAAAACAAACCTATGGAGAACCAAGCCAGATGAAATTCGCCACGCTCCGCTCAAGCCCCGACCAGCCGACTTTCGTCGCCCTGGTCGATGGGGATGCCCAGCGCTACTGGCCGCTATCCGATCTGATATCCGGCTTCTCGGGAGACATGAACCAGCTCATACAGGCATGGGACAGCCTCCGGGAGACACTATCCCCCAGCGGCGACGGCCTGCCGCTCAGCGAGGTTCGGGTGGAAGCCCCCATACACCCTCAGCGCAATATGTTCTGTGTGGGCAAGAACTACTTCGAACACGCCGCCGAATTTAGCAACTCCGGTTTCGATAGTAGTACCAGCGCCGACGATGTAGTACCAAAATTCCCGATCATATTTACCAAGGCCTACAGCACCTTGATCGCCGACGGCGATGAAATTCCGCGACACGCCAAGGTCACCGAACAACTCGACTATGAAGCCGAGTTCGCCATCATCATCGGCAAGGGCGGGCAAGGAATCCAAAAAGCCCAGGCCTTCGACCACGTCTGGGGCTACACCGTGGCCAACGACGTCACCGCCCGCGACCTGCAGAAGAATCACAAGCAGTGGCACCTGGCCAAGTCGCTGGATGGACTGTGCCCGATGGGGCCCTGGATCACCACCGCCGATGAGATCGACCCCAGCGACGCCAGCATCAAGTGCTGGGTCAACGGCGAGCTGCGTCAGGACTCCAATATCGGCCAGCTGATCTTCGACATTCCCACCCTGATCGAGACCATTTCTGCCGGTATCGAGCTCAAGCCGGGAGACGTGATCATCACCGGCACCCCGGTCGGAGTCGGTATTGGCTTCGAGCCCCCCAAGTTCCTGCAGACCGGTGACGTGGTCCGCGTCGAGGTCGAGGGCATGGGCGCCATCGAGAACCGGGTCGGCCAGTAGCCGCCCATCAGGTAGACGCGCCGGGTCAACAATATTTCACAACAACACCAGGAGCACGCCATGTTCACACAAGCACACCCCCTCAAGACACTGTCAGCCGCCATGCTGGTCGCCGGCGGCGCTATTGCCGCCGCGCCCGCCATGGCCGACGACTTCTACGAAGGCAAAACCATCGAGATAGTCGTGCCCTTCGGCGAGGGCGGCGCCACCTATGTCGCCGCCAAGTTCCTCGAGCCGTTCCTCGAGAAGCATCTGCCCGGCAATCCACGCGTAGATGTTCAGACCCGCCCCGGTGGCGGCTCGATCCTCGGCGCCAACTGGTTCGAACAGAACGCCGAACCGGACGGCGAAACCATCCTGTTTACCACGTCATCGACGTCCAACCCCTACGTACTGGGCATGGATGCGGTGGAGTATGATCTCGCCGCCATGCGCCCCGCCTACAGCCTGCCGTTCGGCGCAGTGATCTATGTCTCGCCGCGCACCGGTATCGACTCACCCGCGGGCCTCAAGGAACCCGATATGCCGCTGATCTACGGCGGTATCGCCGCAGCGGCCAGCGACCTGCCGACGCTGCTGGCCTTCGAGCTGCTCGATCTCGATATCCAGACGGTGCTCGGCTTCGACGGTCGCGGTCCAGCGCGCCTCTCCTTCGAGCGAGGCGAGACCAACATCGACTTCCAGTTCACGCCGGCCTATATGTCGCAGGTGGTCGATATGGTGGAAGCCGGCACCGCGGTTCCCATCATGACCGGCGGCTCGGTCGGCGAGGATGGCATACTCAGCGCACGGGACACGGCCTTCCCGGATTACCCCTCGGTCTACGAAGTCTATGAGGAGCTTTACGGCGAAGCGCCTTCCGGCGTGGAGTGGGACGCCTTCCAATCGATCGGCGCCGTGACCTTCAACTACGGCCTCACCGCCTATCTCCCTGAAGGGACGCCGGACGAGATCCTCGAGATCTTCGAAGCCACCATCGCCGCCATCAACGAAGACCCCGAGTACCAGCAGCAGAGTCAGGATGCCGTGGGCGGCTATTCGCTGCTGCCCGCCTCCGAGGTCACCGAGTCGCTCAGTGAGGCACTGCAGCCTTCCGACGAAGTACGTGAACATCTGCGTACGCTGCTCTCGGAAGAGTACGACGTCGACCTCTGATTGTTCGTCTCGTGTCGCGGCCTGTCACTCGTCCCGCGGGTGGCATTGGCCGCGTTTTTTTGACCTCCGCATAGGACCTGTCTTGTGCTAGAGAACATTACAACGGCCCTGGCGATCCTGTTCGAGCCCATGCGCCTACTGGCACTGTTCGCCGGAATGCTGGCCGGCATGGTATTCGGCATGCTCCCGGGTCTTGGCGGCGTCGCCGCGGTATCTATCCTGCTGCCGTTCATCTACCTGATGGACAGCTACTCCGGGCTGGCCATGCTGCTGGGTGCCATCTCGGTGATCTACACCGCGGACACCATTACCTCAGTACTGCTCGGCGCACCGGGCTCGCCGGCATCGGCGCCGACGGCCATCGAGGGGCATGCCCTGGCCAAGCAGGGCAAGGCATCGCTGGCGCTGGGCGTGGGCTTTTTGGCCTCGATGATCGGTGGCCTGTTCGGTGCGCTAATCCTATCGGTGGCGATCCCCATCGCCGGCCCGCTGGTGCTGGCGCTGGGCACGCCGGAACTGTTCATGTTCGCCCTGGTGGGGCTGTGCTTTGCCGCCAGCATGGTCGGCAAGGATATCGTCGTGGGCCTGGCCGCGGCCTGCTTCGGCATTCTGCTGGGCGTAGTCGGCGCCGCGCCTGCTGCCGCCAACTACCGCTTTATCTTCGGCCAATCCTATCTGATGGACGGACTGTCGCTGCCGATCGTCGCGCTGGGGCTGTTTGCGGTGGCCGAGCTGATCGGTATGGTCGCAGCCGGCGGCGGCATCGCCGGCAAGCCGATGACCATGGGCAAGTGGGGCGAGAGTTTCCGGGAGTTCTGGCGCAGCCGCTGGTTGATCGTGCGCTCGTCGATCATCGGTATCTTCGGCGGTTTCGTACCGGCGGTGGGCGCCAGCGCCTCGACCTGGATCGCCTACGGCCACGCCATGAGCTCCACCAAGGACAAGCGGCGCTTTGGCAAAGGCGAGATTCGTGGGGTAGCCGGCGCCGAGGGTGCCAACAATGCCACGGTGATCTCCGACCTGGTGCCGACCATGCTGTTCAGCGTGCCCGGTGGCCCGGCCGCAGCGATCTTCCTCGGCGCACTGTTCTCGTTCGGCTTCTATCCCGGCCCGCGGATGGTCAGCGAGACGCCGGACCTGATGTACATGATCGTATGGAGCGTGGCGCTCGCCTCGGTAATGGGCGCCGCACTGTGCTTTGCGGTAACGCCGTACCTGGCTCGCTTGACGCGCATCAACTTTGCGCTGATCGCCGCCCCGCTGCTGTTGATCATGGTGGCCGGCGCCTACCAGGGCACCCAGACCTTTGGCGATATTCTTGCCCTGCTGGTGCTGGGCGTGATCGGCTGGCTGATGAAGAACGCCGGCTGGCCGCGCGCGCCGGTTCTGGTCGGCTTCGTGCTGGCCACCCCCATGGAGCAGTACTTCTGGCTGACCACGCAGATCCACGGCTTTACCTGGCTGACCCGGCCCGGCGTGCTGATCATCGCTTCGCTGATCGTCGTCCCCATGCTGCTCGGCCTGGTCCGCAAGTGGCGCGCCAGGCAGACAACGGCGCCCGCCGACTCGACCGACCCAGAGAGTCATACCACGAGCGACGATGAAGCGCCCCGCGATACTGCCGTTCTGCTGCTCGCCTCGTCGCTGCTGCTGGTCACCTTCGCCTATGCCTTCTACGAGATGCTGGGCTTTCGCAGCAATGCCCGGCTGATGCCGGCGCTGGGCATCGTCCCCGGCCTGGCGCTGAGCGTGTATATCCTTGGCCGGCAGCTCCATCGGCTGCGCCGGCAAGGGCGGATCATTCATCTTGGCTCGCGTCAGGAGCTGCCGGTCTTGGCAGGCATTCTCGCCTATGGCGTGGCAATGTGGCTGGTCGGCTTCAGTCTGGCCACCCCGCTGCTGCTGGCCTGGCTGCTGCTGCGATGTGCCAGGATGCGCCTGGCCAGCGCGGCACTCTACGGCGCCATCGTGTATGCCACCGCCCAAGGGATGTTCGCACTGATGCGTCTTACCCCTCCATCAGGTATCTGGTTCAGCTTGCCGATGCCATGGTGAGCTCGCACCACCTCATGCATGCTGGACAAGGCAGCACATTGGCGTAGCCTGGAAGCACCACACACACCACATGGAAGGATCTGGTATGACACTGACAGTAGGCGACAAGATTCCCGACGTCACGATCAAGACCAATGGCCCGGATGGCCCCCAGGACATCTCCACCGGTGAGCTTTTCGCTGGCAAGCGGGTGGTGCTGTTTGCCGTGCCCGGCGCCTTCACCCCCGGCTGCTCCAACACCCACATGCCCGGCTTCGTGATCAAGGCCGACGAGATCCTTGCCAAGGGGATCGACACCATCGCCTGCATGGCGGTCAACGATGCCTTCGTGATGGGTGCCTGGCAGCGCGCGCAGAACGCCGAGGCCTTCACCATGCTGGCCGACGGCAACGCCGAGTTCACCAAGGCCATCGGCACTGAGATGGATGCCAGCGGCGGCGGCATGGGTATCCGCAGCAAGCGCTTCGCGCTGATCGCCAACGACGGCGTGGTGGAGTACATCGGCATCGATGCCAAGGGCGTCGACAAGAGCAGTGCCGAGACGGTGCTGGCTCAGCTCTGAGACTAACGGCGGTACGCAAGGGCCGGCCCTGGTGGCCGGCCCTTGTGCGTCACAGGGGTGACTGGTCAGAATAGTCGGCTGCCATCATCGAGAGACCGCATGGACATCACTCCGATTACCCGCGATGACTTCCGCGCCTTCTGGCCGACCTTCAAGGCCATCGTCGAGGCGCAGGAGACCTACGCCTTCGACCCAAACATGGATTTCGATACCGCCTGGCGGCTGTGGTGCGAGCTTCCCCAGTTCACCTTCGTCGTCAAGCAGGACGGCGAGCTGCTCGGCTCCTACTACCTCAAGCCCAACGCCGCCGGGCCCGGCGACCATGTCTGCAACTGCGGCTATATGGTCACCCCCCAGGCCCGCGGCAAGGGGGTGGCCCGCGCCATGTGCGAGCACTCCCAGCGGGTCGCCATCGAGGCCGGCTACCTAGCCATGCAGTTCAATGCCGTGGTCGCGACCAACGAGGTGGCCATCCGCCTGTGGCAGACGCTCGGCTTCGAGATCATCGGCACGGTGCCTGGCGGCTACCGCCACCGCGAGCTGGGGCTGGTTAATACCCGCATCATGTACAAGCGCCTGGCCACGGACTGAAAAGTGGCTGCGCTCGGCCATACGGCGTTAAAAATCGGCTCAAAGTACTCATTAACACCCCGTAAACTCCGCTTTGGACTCGCGACATCCTTGTCGCTCGCTCTTTGAGCAGCGGAGCTGCCCAAATCGTCAATCCTGACGATTTGTCGCCGATTTTTGCTTTGCGACCCACATGGATGTGGGGAGTGCGTTGGCCCGTCGGGAACGGGCCTAGACCTGACCTTCGCTCGCCGACTTTTCAGACATGGCGCATGCTTTGGATTAAATGGTTAAGTTTGACGCGTGTTGATGCACGGCGGGGCTGGTCGCGACCATGCGCACCACGCTGCCGACCACGATCAGGCACGGCGAGGGCAGCGGCTGGTCCGCCAGTTGGGCCGGCATATCCGCCAGGCTGCCGATCAGCGACTGCTGCTCGGGCTTGCTGGCGTTGGCCACCAGCATGATCGGCCAGTCGCCGGGCAGGCCAGCGTCGCGTAGCCCGGCGCAGATGGCGGCGACCTTGGAGAGCCCCATGTAGAACACCAGGGTCTCGTCGCGGCGCGCCAGCGAGGCCCAGTCCGGTGTGCCGTCCTCGCGGCATAGCTGGGCGGTGACGAAGCGCAGCTGCTGGGCATGGCCGCGGTCGGTTAGCGGAATGCCCATGCTCGCCGCAGCGGCCGAGGCGGCGGTAATGCCGGGCACGATCTCGGCGGGCACCTGGGCCTGCGCCAGGGCGGCCAGCTCCTCCCCCATGCGTCCGAACACCCCGGGGTCGCCGCCCTTGAGGCGCACCACCGACTTGCCCTCGCCGGCCAGGCGCACCATCAGCGCACCGATCTCGGCCTGGGGCACGCTGTGGTGGCCGCGTGCCTTGCCCACGTAGTAGCGCTCGCGGCCGGCGGGGATCAGTGCCAGCACCTCCTCCTCCACCAGACGGTCGTAGACCACCGCATCGGCCTGCTGCAGCAGCCGCGCGGCCTTGAGGGTCAGCAGCTCGACATCGCCGCTGCCGGCGCCGACCAGGTAGACCTTGCCCGGGCGACACTCGCCGCCCAGCGCCACGCCGGGCGTGGCGCCTGAAGGCTCGCCGCCGAGCGCGGTGAAGTAGCGCGTCATGCGCTGGCTGAGGCGGACCAAGGCGTCAGGCCACTTGGGTTTCAGGGGTCGGCTTGGTGCGCGCATGGGTGCGTTCCTCTTCGAGCAGGGATTTGAGTTCTGGAATACAGCTGCCGCACTGGGTGCCGCAGGCGAGCCGGGCGCCCAGCGCCTCGACGCTGGTATCGCCGTCGCGAATGGCGGAGACGATCGCCTTCTGGCCGACCTGGTGGCAGCTGCATATGGTGGGGCCGGTATCGGCGGCGCCGTCGTCGCAGCCGGCCAGCAGCCGGCGGCGATGGGTGTCGCTCAGTTCGGCGTCGTTGAAGCGCTGCTCGAGCCAGGCCAGGCCCGGCAGTTCGGCGGGCGGGCCGACCATGGCCCACCAGCAGAGTTGTCCATGCCGCACCGCCGCGGCACGCAGCCGCCCATCACCGGCATCTTCGCACCACAGCGTCGCCGCCTCGGGCAGCCAGGCCGCCAGGCGCTCGAGCCAGTCGTGCTCGACTTGCCCGCTGGCCAACTGCCAGCGCTGGCAGCCGCGCATGGGAATGCGCGCCCAGTAGTCGCTCTCGCACCAGGGCGCAGCGTCGCTGAGCTCTTCACTGAGCGCTTCGCTGACTAACAGGGTGGCCTCCCAGGCGGTACTCAGCGGCGCCAGGGCCACGGCGCCGTGCTTGGATTCCGGCTGCCCCGAGAGCGGGTCGGTGTGGCCGGTGATCAGGGCACCGCTGCGCGCCTGCTTGGTGAAGCGGTCGCTCCAGTGCATCGGCACGAACACCTCACCGGCGCGCTGGCTCTTGGCGACGCGCACCCGGGCGCGATACTCACCGGCCTCACTGCTCAGCAGCGCCAAGCGCTGGTCGGCGACGCCGTACGCCACGGCATCGTCGGGATGCACCTCGATAAACGGTTCGGCGCGGTGGTTCATCAGCCGCGGGGCGCGTGCGGTGCGGGTCATGGTGTGCCACTGGTCGCGTATACGCCCGGTGTTGAGGCGCAATGGCCGCGCCGCACTCAGGCGCTGCTCGGGGCCACGCGGGGTGATCGGCACCAGCCGCGCCAGGCCGTTGTCGGTGGCGAAGTGGCCATCCTCGAACAGCCGCGCGGTGCCCCGCGGCGCCTGGGCGGTGACCGGCCACTGGATCGGCGCCAGCGCATCATAGGCGACGCGGTCGAGGCCCGCCAGTCCGGAGATATCGAACAGCCGCCTGGCGCCCGCGGGCTCGGCGGTGTTCTCGAAGCCCGAGAGCCGGGCATGCTCGTCGAAGATCTCGCTGGGGTGGGCGTAGGCGAAGGCCTCGCCGTAGCCCAGCCGCTTGGCGACCTCGCACATGATCCACCAGTCGTGGCGTGCATCCCCGGGGGGCGGCAGCAGGCCGCGCTGGCGCGAGATGCAGCGCTCGGAGTTGGTTACGGTGCCGTCCTTCTCCGACCAGCTCGAGGCCGGCAGCACGATATTGGCATAGGCCAGCAGGTCGGTGTCGGTCACGCACTCGGAGACGATCACCAACGGGCACTTGGCCAGTGCCGCGCGCACCCGGGCGGCGTCCGGCAGGCTCACCGCCGGGTTGGTGGCCATCACCCACAGCGCCTGGACCTCGCCGCGCTCGATGGCGCTGAACAGCTCGACGGCCTTGTGCCCCGGGCCCTCGGGCAGGGTCGGCGTCAGCGACGCAGTGCGCCAGAAGCGGGTCACCCGGTCGATGGCGCCGGGGGTGTGGTAGTCCATATGTGCGGCCAGCTGGTTGGCCAGCCCGCCCACCTCGCGGCCGCCCATGGCATTGGGCTGGCCGGTGATCGAGAAGGGGCCGGCACCAGGCAGGCCCAGCTTGCCGCCGGCCAGGTGGCAGTTGATGATCGCGTTGCACTTGTCGGTGCCGCTGGAGGACTGGTTGACGCCCTGGGAGTAGAGGGTGACCACGTGCAGCTGGCTGGCGAACCAGTAGTAGAAGGTCTCCAGCGCCTCGGCGTCGAGGTCGCAGTCGGCGGCCACCGATTCGAGGTCGCTGGCCTCCTCGCGGGCCGCGGCCAGCGCCTCGTCGAAGCCCTGGGTATGGCGCGTGAGATACAGCTTGTCCAGCTTGCCCTTGGCCGCCATCCAGCTCAGCAGGCCATTGAACAAACGCGCGTCGCTGCCGGGCTTGAGCCCCAGGTAGAGGTCGGCGATCTCGCAGCTGTCGGTGACCCGCGGATCGATCACCACCACCCGCATCAGCGGATTACGGGTCTTGGCCACCTTGATGCGCTGATAGAGCACCGGATGGTTCCAGGCCAGGTTGGAGCCCACCAGCACCACCAGCTCGGCCTCCTCGAGGTCCTCGTAGCAGCACGGCACCGCATCGGCGCCGAAGGCACGCTTGTAGCCGGCCACCGCCGAGGCCATGCACAGCCGCGAGTTGGTATCCAGGTGCGGCGTGCCGAGAAACCCCTTGAACAGCTTGTTGGCGACGTAGTAGTCCTCGGTCAGCAGCTGGCCGGAGAGGTAGGCCGCCAGCGCCTGATTGCCATGCTCGGTGCGGATCGCCGTGAGGCGGCTGGCCACGGCGTCCAGCGCTACGTCCCAGTCGACCTCGGCGCCATCCACCCACGGCCGGGTCAGGCGCCCCTGCTGGCCCAGGGTCTCGTGCAGCGCCGAGCCCTTGACGCACAGCCGCCCATAGTTGGCCGGGTGCTGGCGATCCCCTTCCACGGCGGTTATCGCCCCACCCTCGATGGTTGCGGTCACGCCACAGCCTACCCCGCAGTAGGGGCAGGTGGTCTTTGCTCGATCGCATATCGGCGCTGAATCATCGGCCTGATACATGGTGACTCCTCGTTTCGCCGCCGCCCGATGCAAGGGCTAAAACGCAAAAACGCCCACTATCGGCATCTGGGGATGCCGATAGTGGACGTCGTCGTCGGGTGAGGGCCGGCGTTGGCCCTCGGCAATTATCTATGCTGTAGTCATAGTGCTAGGCATACACCAAGCAAGCGCCATGCCAGCTAGGCCCTGCCCTACCGCCACTGCCCGGCGGGCCGGGCCGGCCGGCGAGCCGACGACACCGCCGCGGATCGCCAGCGGCGGCGCTGATCGCACCACAGCATTGCGCTTGGCCTGGGTTTTGCACCAGTATGACGCGGCGCAGCAGCCTGCCGAAGGCACTCGACGCCTCCCACCGGCAGCGTGCGCCGCCCCGCCGGCCACGGAGAGGGCGTTTGCAAAAGAGGCGAACGAAGACGAGTGCAGCCCTTTTGCAGACGCTCACTGGGCCGACGTGGAATATAACTTGCAGTACCTAAGTACGTGCGCCTCAACCACTGCTAGACGAGCCCACACCATGCCCCCAGCGCTTGATGTTCTACTGGTCGATGATGAAGAGGTGCGCGCCGCCATGGTCGAGGAGGCGCTGGTCAGGGAAGGTCATCGGGTGATCTGCCACCTCAAGAGCCCTGCCAGCCTCAATGAGATGGTGGCCAGGCATCAGCCCGACGTGGTGATCATCGACATGGAGTCACCGGACCGCGACATTCTCGACAGCATGACCCAGCTCAACCGCGAGAACCCTCGCCCGGTGGTGTTCTTCGCCGACCATCACGACCCCGAGACCATGCAGTCGGCGCTCAAGGCCGGGGTCAGCGCTTATGTGGTCGATGGCCTGGCCCAGGGGCGGGTCGAGCCGATCATCGAGGTCGCCATCGCCCGCTTCGAGGCGTTCCAGGCGATGCGCCAGGAGCTCGACCGCACCCGTACGCAACTCACCGAGCGCAAACGCATCGAACGTGCCAAGGGGCTGCTGATGCGCCACCAGAGCTGTGACGAAGAGCAGGCCTACCAGATGCTGCGCAAGCTAGCCATGGACCGCGGCCAGCGCATCGCCGAGGTCGCCACAAGCGTCATCGATATCCTCGAACGACTAGAGAAAGGCTTATGAACACGCTTCCTCCGGCCGAGCTGCAGCGCCTGCAGCTGGGTTTTATCCCGCTGCTCGACTGCGTGCTGCTGGTGGTCGCTCGCGAGCGCGGCCTGTTTGCCGATCAGGGCCTCGAGGTCACGCTATCGCGCCAGAACGCCTGGTCGACGCTGCGCGACAAGGTCGCCGCCGGGCTGCTCGACGGCGCCCATATGCTGGCGCCGATGCCGCTGGCCATGAGCCTGGGGCTGGGGCGCGCGCCCTGCGATACCCTGGCGCCGATCACCCTGAGCCGTAACGGCAACGCCATCGTACTCTCCCAGGCGCTGGCCGACGCCTGCACGGCGGGCCTGGGCGACGACCCGGCCGCCAGCGCCAGGGCGCTGGCCGGCTACCTCACCGCCGGTGGCGAGCGGCCGCGTCTGGGCATGGTCTACCCCCACTCCTGCCAGCACTATCAGCTGCGCCAATGGCTGAGCCTGGGTGGCATCGATGCCGATCGCGACGTGGAGCTGGTGGCGCTGCCCCCGCCGCGCATGGTCGACGCCCTGCAGCAGGGCAAGATCGACGGCTTCTGTGTCGGCGAGCCCTGGGGCAGCCTCGCCGAGCACCGCCAGGTCGGTCGCATCGTCGCCAGCGGTGCCCAGCTGTGGCCGGAGCAGCCGGAGAAGGTCCTCGGCGTGACCCGCTCCTGGGCGAATCGCTACCCGGCAACGCTAGCCCGGCTGATTCACGCGCTGATCGCCGCTAGCGACTGGCTCGCCGAGTCGCCGGCCAATCGCCTGCAGGCCCGCGACTGGCTGGCCCTGCCGCCCTACCTCGACCGCTCGGTGGGCCATCTCGAGACCCTGCCCATCGACGCCCCGCCGCTGCGGCAGCGGCTCTGCGGCCGCGATATGCTGCGCCCCGACCCTGCGTTTGCCGAGCTGCTCGCCGAACAGATCGACCAGCAGCTGCGCGATCAGGGGCAGCAGCTCGATCTCGCCACCCTCGGCGAGTGTTACAGCGCTGTGCATTTCGACCGCGCCCTGCACCACTGACGTGCAACTGGCCCCGTCATGGGGCCAGCTTCCCCCCTGCACCACACCTCCAGTCGACTGAAAATTCTACCAAAAGACGAAATTACCGCCGATTGGCAGGCGCTTTGCTTTAGCTAGAGCAACGCAATATTCGGCGGCATCGCGGTCGCCCGACGGTCAATGGCGACCGTCACCACCGGACACAGACGTCTTGGCTTCCTGCTCCAGCAGGACGCCGAGGCGTCTTTTTTTTGGCCGCATGCTCCAGTCATCGAGGAGTCGACCGACATGACACTAACGCCCCAAGCCCCCATGCCTGAAGGTCCTGGTCGCCGCGACCGGGTGCTGATCATCGGCAACGGCATGGCCGGCCAGCGGCTGGTCGAGGCGCTGCTGGCCCGGCCCGCGCCGCCGTCGCAGATCACCGTGATCGGTGCCGAGTCGGTGCCGGCCTATAACCGCATTCTGCTCTCGCCGCTACTCGCCGGCGAGCTGGACCACGCCGCCCTGACCCTGCGCGACGCCGACTGGTATGCCGAGCAGGGCGTCGAGCTGATCCTCGGCGACCGCGTCGAGCGTATCGAACGCCGGGCGCGCCAGGTGATCACCGCCAGCGGACGCCGGCTCGACTACGACCGCCTGGTGCTGGCCACCGGCTCGCGCCCGGCCATGCCCCCGGTGTCCGGCATCGATCTCAAGGGCGTCCACGGCTTTCGTGACCTGGAGGACGCCGCCACCCTCACCGAGTGCGCACAAGGTGGCGGCAGCGCCGTGGTGATCGGCGGCGGCCTGCTCGGCCTGGAGGCCGCCGAAGGGCTGCGCAAGCGCGGTATGGCGGTCAGCGTGCTGCAGCGCGCCTCGCGGCTAATGAATCGCCAATTAGATGTCACCGCTGCCGGGCTGCTCGAGGCTGAGCTCACCAGCCGCGGACTCACGGTCATCACCGACGCCCGGGTGGCCGCCGTCGAGGACGACGGCCACGGCCGGGTCGCCGCGGTGCGCCTCGACGATGGCCGCCGCCTGGCCACCGACTGCGTGGTAGTGGCCGCGGGGATCACCCCCAACGCCGAACTCGGCCGCGACGCCGGGCTCGACAGCGACCGCGCCATTCTCGTCGATGCCCACCTCACCACCAGTGACCCGGCGATTCATGCCCTCGGCGAGTGCTGCCAGTTCGAGCAGCACACCTACGGACTGGTCGAGCCGATCTGGCGCCAGGTCGAGGTGCTCGCCGCCCATCTCGCCGGCGAGGCGGTCGGCGGCTACGTCGAGCAGCCCAGCGCCACCAAACTCAAGATCAGCGGCGTGTCGCTCTACGCCTTCGGCCCCATCGAGGCGGCCCCGGAACACGACGTGCTCAGCTACCACGACCCCGAGCGCGGCGACTACCGCCGCCTGCTGCTGCGCGATGGCCGCCTCGAGGGCGTGGTGCTCTACGGCGATACCCGCATCGGCCCCTGGGCCTTCGAACAGGCCCTGGCCGGCAGCGACCTCAACGCCTGCCGCCAGGCACTACTCTTCGGCCCGGCCGACGTTCAGGCGCTGCTCGATGCAGCCGCCGAGGATGCCGACCGCGCCGCCGATACCGCTCATCAAGAACGCCCCGTCGAGGAGGCCGCATGACTACCCCCGCATCCACCAAGCAGCGCCTGATCATCATCGGTAACGGCATGGTCGGCCACCACCTCGTCGAGCAGCTCGTCGAGCAGGGTGCCCTCGAGCGCTACCAGGTCACGGTGTTCGGCGAGGAGCGCCACCTGGCCTACGACCGCGTGCACCTCTCGGAGTACTTCAGCGGCCGCGACGCCGACTCCCTGGCGCTCTCCACCGCCGACTACTACGCCGAGCACGGCATCGAGCTGCGCCTCAACGAGGCGGTATTTGCCCTCGACCGCGAGGTCAACGAGGTGGTCACCGACCAGCATCGCTACCCGTATGACCGGGTGGTGCTGGCCACCGGCTCCTTCCCCTTCGTGCCGCCGATCCCCGGCAACGACCGCGAGGGCTGTCTGGTCTACCGCACCCTCGAGGATCTCGATGAGATCCGCGCCGCGGCCGAGAAGGCCAATACCGGCGTAGTGGTCGGCGGTGGCCTGCTCGGCTTGGAAGCTGCCAACGCCCTGCGCGGCCTGAACCTGGACACCGCAGTGGTCGAGTTCGCCCCGCGGCTGATGCCGATGCAGGTCGACACCGAGGGCGGCGAGCTGCTGCGCGAGAAGATCGAAACCCTCGGCGTTCAGGTCCTCACCGACCGCGCCACCCAGCGCATCGAGGACGGCGATACCGCCCGCCATCGCATGGTGTTCCAGGACGACAAGATCCTCGAGACCGACCTGATCGTGTTCTCGGCGGGCATTCGCCCCCGCGACGAGCTGGCCCGCGACTGCGGCCTGGACGTCGGCGAACGCGGTGGCGTGGTGATCGACGACCAGTGCCTGACCAGCGATCCACAGATCCTCGCCATCGGTGAAGTGGCGCTGTGGAACCAGAGCATCTTCGGTCTCGTCGCCCCCGGCTACCAGATGGCCAAGGCGGCGCTGTCGACGCTGATGGGCGGCGAGACGCGCTTCCAGGGCGCCGACATGAGCACCAAGCTCAAGCTGCTTGGCGTCGACGTCGGCTCCATCGGCGATGCCCACGGCAACCAGAACCCCGGCGCGCGTAACTTCCGCTACCTCGACCAGATCAAGCAGGAGTATCGCAAGCTGGTGGTCTCCAGCGACGGCAAGCAGCTGCTTGGCGCCATGCTGGTGGGCGACAACGGCTACTTCGACACCCTGATGCAGTACTACGACAACGGGCTCGAGCTCCCCGAGGACCCCGCCTCGCTGATCCTGCCGAGCAGCGAAGGCGCCCCGGCGCTAGGCCCGGACGCGCTGCCGGAAACCGCCACCATCTGCTCGTGCCACAACGTCACCAAGGGCGATATCTGCGCCACCATCGACGCCGGCGCGGTGGACCTGGCCACGGTCAAGGGCGACACCAAGGCCAGCAGCGGCTGCGGCGGCTGTGCCGCACTGCTCAAGAGCGTGGTGGACCACGAGCTGACCGCCCGCGGCGTCGAAGTCGACCAGTCGATCTGCGAGCACTTCGCCCACACCCGCCAGGAGCTCTACGACATCGTCCGCGTCGAGGGCATCAAGACCTTCGGCGAGCTGGTCGAGAAACATGGCCACGGCCTCGGCTGCGATATCTGCAAGCCGGCGGTGGCCTCGATCCTTGCCTCCTGCTTCAACGAGCCGATCACCGACGCCGCCCATGTGCCGCTGCAGGACACCAACGACACCTTCATGGCCAACATGCAGAAGAACGGCACCTACTCGGTGGTACCGCGCATCGCCGGCGGCGAGATCACCCCGGACAAGCTGGTGGTGCTCGGCCAGGTGGCCCAGAAGTACGGCCTCTACTCCAAGATTACCGGCGGCCAGCGCATCGACCTGTTCGGCGCCCGCCTCGAGGACCTGCCGGATATCTGGGGCGAGCTGATCGAGGCCGGCTTCGAGACCGGCCACGCCTACGGCAAGTCGCTGCGTACCGTGAAATCCTGCGTCGGCAGCACCTGGTGCCGCTACGGCGTGCAGGACAGCGTGGGCATGGCGATTCAGCTCGAGAACCGCTACAAGGGCCTGCGCGCGCCGCACAAGATCAAGTTCGGCGTCTCCGGCTGTACCCGCGAATGCGCCGAGGCGCAGAGCAAGGACATCGGCATTATCGCCACCGAGCACGGCTGGAACCTCTACGTCTGCGGCAACGGCGGCATGCGCCCGCGCCACGCCGAACTGTTCGCCACAGATCTCGACGACGAGCAGCTCTACCGCACCATCGACCGCTTCCTGATGTTCTACGTGCGCACCGCCGACCGCCTGCAGCGCACCTCGGTATGGCGCGAGAACCTCGAGGGCGGGCTGGATTACCTCAAGGACGTGATCCTCGACGACAGCCTCGGCCTCGGCGAAGAACTCGAGCGCCAGATGCAAACGGTGATCGACAACTACCAGTGCGAATGGGCCGATGCCATCAGCGACCCGGAAAAGCTCAAGCGCTTCCGCAGCTTCGTCAACGACGCGCGCCCGGATCCGGACATCATCATGACCAGTGAACGCGGCCAGCTGCGCCCCGCTTAATCAACAGGATGCATCCATGAACACTGCGACAGCACTAAAAGATGAGGCACACACCGACGTGACCTGGCAAACCATCTGCAGCAAGGCCGACCTGGTCGCCTTCTCCGGCGTCGCCGCCTGGCTCGAAACCGCCGAGGGCCCGGCCCAAGTGGCGATCTTCTACCTGCCAGGCCACGCCCAGGAACTCTATGCCATCGACCACCACGACCCCTTCTCCGACGCCAACGTCATCGGCCGCGGCATCGTCGGCGATATCAAGGGCGACGCCGTCGTCGCCTCGCCGATCTACAAGCAGCACTTCCGCCTCGAGGACGGCAGTTGCGTGGAGGACGACAGCGTAACGCTGCGCACCTGGCCGGTGCGCTTCGATGGCGAGAAGGTTGTGATCGAAGCCTGAGGTAGGTCGGTATGAAACAAAAAAGCCGTCAGTGCTCAGCGCATTGGCGGCTTTTAGGGAGTAGCTACAGCAAAGCACAGACGATGGCCTGTTAATTAGTTACCTCAATGTACCATTTAGGCTTGATGCGCCCGAAATCCCGGCGGACATTCGATTTCAATGCCTTTTTGGAGTCCAGCACCACCGCCTCGCCACCTTCTCTGACAAACACGACCCAATGCCAGAATGGTTTGCCCTGCTCCAGGCGCCATTTGATCGCCATGAGGGCCTTGTCTGGCAGACACTCCCACGACTCGAAGGGTGTTTCTGTCGGTGACGCCTCAATACCGAGTTCACGTAGAAGCTTGCGAACGTGGGCTGTCTCCGACCAGAGTGTCGGGTCTACGGCGTAAATTCCCAGAGCGTTTGCCCTACGCTTGGCCTCCGCATAGCTGATGCCCGCAAGGGTAGCGCTAGCCGCAATACCACAACCGCTGATTTCTTCTTGGATGACTGGCTTCATATCCCTACCTACGCGATCTACTCTTCACTGCCTCCCCGCATCTTCCTACAGCTCCAAGGCTCGCCACAAACTGCTTTATTACAAGTATACCGTGCACGCAGGGAGCGAAGCCCATGGATTGATCATGTACCTTTCTCCTGGATTACACCATAGGTACGAAGCGCTGACTGGATCTGTGATGCCTCAGTAGGCTCCGTGGGGAAAACGCGATAGCTAGGCGCAACTATCGGCTCAGCCGTGATAGCGTTTACAATGAATATGCTGTGTATCGGATAGCGATCACCGGCCAGGGTGAGGAGTGGACCTACCCAGTGAGAATACTCGGGTTCCGAGGGCCTTACCTCGACTGCCGTACCAATGACCTTGAAACCCTTTTGCACGAAAATATCAACAAAACTCAAGCATACCTTCTGGTTAACCCTGATGTTCTTTGCTGAGCGTGATGATGCTATGTTTGCAACGACGATGCGCTGATCATCTGCAACAGCAAAGACCTACTTTGGCGATACATTCGGCTGCCCATCTTCATCACTCGTCGCCAGCCAACAGAGCACGCTTCTCTCTATAGATGCACGGACTTCAGTAGTAATTACATATGACACTATACCCTCCCAGGATGACTAACATCGCAATTACACGCCTGGCGCATGAATGGCCTTGCTAGCATCCGCTATCTGATGTTGGCTAAACACTTGAATACCATGCCGTCTTAGCAAAGCAGCGGTGACACCCATGCCGGGAACCCGGTTGCCTGAAAAGCTACCATAGTAGATGAATGAACTGCCGCAGGATGGGCTGGACTCAGCGAGTATCGCCACTTCGACATTGAATCTTTTGCACAATTGCAGAGCAATCGAAGCACCCTCGGTGAAACCGTCGGTAACGATAGTTTCATCCTTTTCAACAACGTAGACTTCACCGTTCAGCACACCACCTCCGACGCCTCGCGTAACATCATGAGCTATTCATCCCTACACTTGTGATCAAGCAAAAACCGATTTAGAGATGGGTATCCGGAATAGCTGGTTGATCTCCCCAAATCAGCAGGTTGGGGCGAGAGGTAAGCTGGGAGACTGGGCCTGGCCCCGCCTCCCCGGCTGACGATGGTGTTATGGGCAGACGGCTAGGCGTATCTCAGCCTCGGCGACCGCGTCTTCGGGCGCGCGTCCGGCGAGCACGGCCAGAATGTTGTCCGCAGCCCGGTGTTCTATGGCGCGTCGGGCACTGTGTACAGCCGAACCCAAATGGGGAGTGAACAGGGTGTTTTCGGCCAGCAACAAAGCGTCCGGAATTTTTCGCAAACGCTCCAGATAAGCCCAATCTTCGCAACTGAACACGTCGGCGGCGTAGCCCCCCAGGCGGCCTTCCGCTAGCACGTCGGCTACCGCCAATTCATCCACCACAGAGCCGCGTCCCACATTGATCAGCAGTTGGCCCGGCTTACAGGCACGCAAGTGCGCGGCATCCAGAAGGTGCCAGGTTTCTTCGGACAACGGCAACAAAGAAAACACAAAGTCCGCTTGCGCCAGCGCGTCCTGAAGCGAGCAATTCACCACCCCCGGTAAGCTGGCGTGAGTGTCCACACCCAGTATTCGGGCGCACCCAAACCCCTGCAAGCGCTCCACCAGGGCGCTGCCCAAACGGCCAAGCCCCAGTACGGCGACGGTGGAATTGTGCAATCCGTAGCCGTAAAAGTGCGGACGCCAACCACGGTAATTGCCTTGCCGGACAAAGGCATCACCTGCGCGCACATGACGGGCGAGACCCAGCGCCAGCGCCACGGCCAGTTCAGCCGTGGGGGCGGTGAGCAGGTCCGGCACAATGCTGAGCCACACCCCGGCTTGGGCGCAGGCCTCGGCATCGTAGTTGTCGTAGCCTTTCAGCGCGCAGGCGATGATTTTTAACCGCGGTGCGTTGGTCAGTAATTCGGTGTCCACTCGGTCCGTCATAAAACCCATGATGGCGGTAGCGTCGGCGGCGCGGCGGCACACTTCAGCGTAGGGCCAGGGTTCCAGATCGGGGTTCATGTCCACCTCGGCTACGGCAGCCAATCGGTGGTATACATCCTCGTGTACCGGGTGGGTGATCAAAATCTTGTCTGTCATAGTTATCGAAGCCTTTTTCGCAAAGCGGCACCTATGCCGTCTACCACAACAACGCAGGCCAGAATTGCCAGCAATATGGCCGATACTTCGGCGTAGTTAATCAGGCGCAGAGCGGCCATTAATTCAAAACCGATACCACCGGCACCGACGATGCCCAACACCGCCGAGGCACGGAAGTGATATTCCCAGCGGTAGATGGTGATGTCCGCCAATTGCGGTAGCACTTGGGGCATTACCGAGTGGGTAATCACCTGCATGCGGCTAGCCCCGGCGGCACTGGCCGCCTCCAGGGGTTTGGGGTCTACATGCTCTATGGCTTCGGCGTAGAACTTGCCCACCATGCCCACCGAGTGCAGCGCCAGAGCCAGCACACCGGGCAATGCGCCAAAACCCACCGCAGCCACGAACAGTATGCCCAATATGATTTCGGGTACGGAGCGCAGCGCCGCCAACAGCGTTCGTGCACTGTGGTACACCCAGGGGTTGGGCGAGGTGTTCGCCGCCGCCAGCAATGCCAGTGGCAGTGACAACAGCACCGCCAGCACCGTGCCCGCAATGGACATGGCTAAAGTATCCAATAGCGGTTTAAGCCAGTGCTGCCAACGGCTAAAGTTGGGTGGCACCATTTCCGAAGCCAGCTGTGCGATGGCCGGGCCGCCCTCAATGAAGCGCGCCGGGTCAAAAAAGCCGGTGATTGCGAGAGCCGCCAGACATACCGCCAAAATCACGGCCACCAAACGTGCCTTGCGCACCGCTTGGGTCCGGGCTTGGCCCAGGAGGTGGTCGTAGGATGGTGTTGCCACCGAGCTCATTACATTTCTCCCAGGTTTATGTTCAGAATGCGGGCGGTATCACGCAGCACGTCATAGGCCGAATCGTCGGTGGCGGCAAAGCCTTCAACCCGAAACGCCACCAGTACTTCGGGGCTCGACATGTTCAAAAACGCATCGCGAATGGACTGCTTCAGCGCCGGAGCCAAGTCGCCCTGCATGACAATGGGATAGTTGGGAATCGGTGCAGTTAGCTCCAGCTCTACCAATTTGCTGGCGTCCACCGTACCGCGAGCCACCAACATATCGTAGATGGGTTTGGACAGAGCGCCGGCCGGAATCTGCCCCGCCTGAACCGCCCGGGCTACCGCATCGTGAGTCCCCAGGTGTACCGGTCGATAGTCTTTATCGCCATCCAGTCCGACTTGGTTGAACAGGTGTGCTCTCGGAACCAAATGACTGGAAGTGGACGCTTGGTCACCATAACCAAAAGACTGACCGCGTACATCCGCCAAAGATTTCACCGGGCCGGCGGCGTTGGCGATGATGACGGAGTGGTAGGTGGGAGTACCGTCTTCAACGCCTACAGCGAACGGCTCCAGACCGGGCGCGAGGGACTTGGCTAACACATAGGACAAGGGGCCAAAGTAAGCCACTTCAATACGGCCGAAACGCATGGCTTCAATCATGGAGGAGTAATCCGTGGTGACCACAATTTCGATGCGTTTGCCCAGGGTTTTTTCCAAATATTGTTTTAGTGGCTGAGCGTTTTGAATCAGAGTGGAGGCGTTTTCATCGGGAAGCAGGGCGACACGCAGGCGCGAAGGGTCTTTCCCTTCGGCAAATGCCGGTGTGCAAACCAGGGTCAATAAGCTTAAGCAGGCAACAAATAGCCAATGCAGTTTCATAATAATCTCCGAGAGTAATTTACAGGGCTGAAGGAAGTGGAGCATCGCGGAATGGCTCATTCCGCAAGGCCTGTTGAGGTTGTTCTTGCGTGGATTTGGCTTTGTCCGGTCGTTGATAAAGTCCATGGGCGGCGGCCTCGGTGAGCGCGCCGGGCAGGCCGTCGAATACCACGGCACCGCTACGCAGACCGACAATGCGGTCGGCAAAACGCCGGGCGAAATTCACTTGGTGCAAACTGACGATAGCGGTCAGTCCATCGCTCTTACAGATGCTGTGAATCAGGGTCAGCAGTTGCTCCGCCGTGGCGGGGTCGAGACTGGCCACAGGTTCGTCGGCCAGCAAAATGGAAGGCTGCTGAATCAGCGCCCGGGCCACACCAACACGCTGCTGTTGCCCGCCGGACAATTGGTCGGCCCGCTGCAGGGCATAGTCCAACAGACCCACACGATCAATGGCCGCCAGCGCCATGCGCTTCTCATCTTTGGACCAGGGCAACAGGGTGCGCCAGCTGTTGTGGTAGCCAATACGCCCAAGCAACACATTGTCCAAAACGGACAGCCGCCCAATCAGGTGATGTTGCTGAAAAATCATGCCCGTTTGGCGGCGGTGGGCTCGCCGTGCTTCGGCCGTAGCGATATCCCCACAAGCCGAAGACAGGACTTTGCCTTGTGAAGGCTTTACGAGCCCGTTCAAACAACGCAGCAACGTGGACTTACCGGCACCGGAAGCGCCCAATAGAACCACAAACTCGCCTTGCGCAAAGGCCAGGGAGTTGGGCTGTAACGCTTGATGACCGTTGCTGTAGGTCACACTCAATTGTTCGGTTTGAAGTTGTGCCGGTTGGCTCGGGGATGCAGTATCCCGGGCGGCGGCCTCGGTGTTGGTGCTCGACATAATCTTGGCTCCTCTCCAGGGGTTGGAGCCGACAGTATGCCGAGCCTTGATGACGTGCCTATTAATTAAATCGACATATTTACCGCTTAGGGTATAGGTGGAGTCTATAGTCTCGCGGAGTGAGTAATGACAAATTCATCCAGCGCCGAACTTCGAGCCTTCGAAGCGGTTGCCCGCTGTGGCAGCCTGTCCGCCGCCGCCCGCTTTTTGGGATTGCGCCAGCCTACGGTTTCCGCCCACTTGAGCCGCCTGGAAACCCGCTACGGTGTGGAGTTATTGCACCGCACGCCGCGCGGTGCCGAGCTGACGGACTTTGGCAAACTGCTGCACGAAACCACCAGCCGCCTTTATCAGACCGAACAGCAAGCCATGTTGCTACTGCTCAGTGCCCGTTGCCAGTATCAGGGCCATTTGAAAGTCGGGGCCATAGGGCCCTACAACGTGACGCCGATGATCAAACGATTCCGCGAGCAGTACCCGCAGGTGCGAGTGTCTGTCTGCATGGGCGATTCGCGCCTGATCACCCGACGCGTCCTGGATCAGGAAGATGATGTGGGTGTGGTGTTGCATCACGTGGATGACCCCAATGTGTGGTGTATGCCGTTCAAGCGGCAACTGTTGGTCGTGTTCGCCGCCGTGGGCCATCCGCTGGCCCGTAAAAGTTCATTGACTCTGCATGACCTGCAGGATCAGGAATTTGTGATGCGCGAAGATGGTTCACGCACGCGCACCGTGTTCGAGCTCGGCCTGGCCGCCGCGGGGGTGAGAGTGCGCACATCCGTGGAGATGGGCAGCCGGGAAGCCGTTCGCGAAGCTGTGGCTCAGGGCTTGGGGTTGGGCGTCGTCGCGCAAACGGCTTTTACGCCCAGTAAGCGATTGGTGGCCTTACCCGTGGCAGGGTTGGAGCTCTATACACACGCGCACGTCATCTGTCTCAAGGACCGGGCAGAAGCCTCATTAATCAGTAAGTTTTTGGCCGTGGCGGAGGCGTCACGAGTTGGAGGGTGAAGGTGCCCCATCAACCATTAAATCCGTATACCCTTAGAGATCAGCTCCTTCAGGTTGTGATTATTTCACATCACTCATTCGCTGACCCTGGCGAGCTATATCTATCGCGCGCTCCACCGCCGACAATGCTTGAGGACTATTCTACCAGCAGGTGGTCCCAAGCATCGAGGCCACCATTTCTGCTATTTCGCTTGGCTCATGGTTTGCCAGCTCAGAGAATGAATCTATACCTATTTCCTCAAAGCGCTTAACAACCGTAGGCCCAACGCCTTTTAACGCCAGCAGAGCGGTTCTTTCTGATTCAGTGATGCCATATTAAGGATCCAAAGGTCAAATAACGAAAAGCTCATCAGAGCTCCGCCTCATGTATAACGCTCGTCATCACCGATGACAAACCGGCGCGGGGTAGAGATTTTGTCATCCGGTGCCTGGCCTGATTGCGCACTCTTTCGGATGGCACGGATATCTTCGATATCTACCGGCCGTGAAAGCGCAGCCTTATATCGGATTAGGTCTTCCCGCAGCATAAGCGGAAGCTCTAGGCCCAGCACATTCACGCTCACATAGTGAGAAAAATCCATGTTAAGCGGAACCCAAGTCTCTTTACTTGCATCGAAAATTCGTGGGCCTTCAGCACTCCCCACCTCTACCTTTATCCCTTTATACTTAAACTGAACGTAGGTCAGATCCCAGCCTTCCTCTTGGCGGTGAGCCCCAGCTTTGGATACAAATTCCTGACCGGCCTGAACCACTGACAAAAATGCTCACCAGGGACGAAAAGGTCGATGCCATGCAGCTCACGCTCAGAGCCATACCCCTTTGCCGCGAGTCCTCCACAGATCAGAAAGGGGATATTCCTATCTCTCAGTAAACCCACAATCCATTGGGCTGCTAAATTATGCACGCTTCCTCCTATGCTCATAACGCCTGGCTCACAAGAGAACCTGGAGCGCAGCAAATAACTTTCCTGTGAAGCTAATCTTTTAGAAGCAAGTAGCTACAGTTTTTTTTGCAACCAAGTGGCGCTAATGAACCTTCCATCTTTGACACCGTACTCGTCAAATGTGCCCACCTCTGTGAAGCCAAACTTATGATGAAATGCAAGCGAGGCGACATTAGGCAAAGCTATTCCTGCAACTGCCCTGTGAAGATCGAACGACTCCAGTGATTTAAACAACGTATCATACAGACTTGTTCCAACACCTGCCGACGTTGACTTAGGTGAAATATAGACACTTACTTCAACTGTCTTATTGTATGCAGGTTCAGGCCTATATTTTTGCGAACAACAAAAACCTAACACTTCACCATTACTTACTGCTACTAACATTTGATACGGCGTTTGTTGATTGAATGTATATAACCATGATTTCCTATCGCTCAATGATACAGGCACCGACTCAAAATAGCGTGCGTCACTATGAAGTATATAATGATTAAGTATTTCTGTTATTTCACTAAAATTATCTTCGATCACATGACGAACATTCATGCGAGCTCCTCGGATTTATAATTAACCTCTAACCCGGATTTCTCACAGGGCATAAAAGAAAGCGGATGAAAGTGTTAAAGCTTCAGGACCGTACACAAAAAACCAACACCAACATCAACAGCCACTTCCAAAATGTTACCTGAAAAACTGACCTTCTCGCCACCCTCACGCCGCCAAATTGAAGCCGACTTCTCCGGGGCCACATCACGACGGACGCCGGATTGCTCCTGCTTCGTGAAGTCGATAAACAGCGTCGCCTGACATGACACGCCGCTTGGCCAGCGTGCTCATGCCCCCCGCGCACCAGAACAGGTTCATCGTAAGCTCGACACTCTGGTTCGTCAGCGAGTGTTCGGTATCGAAGACCTGGAGTAGACGCTCAAGCGATACGGGTGGCTATACAATCACCATATCTCGCAGAAAGCCCTGCATCATCAATCGCCGATCACGGCGATGAAGGAATGGCAGGAAAAGCGGCCAGAGTTATTTACCAAACGAGTGGTCAATCACATGGGACCCGACAGCTATCCGCCAAACAGGAGATTACCTGAGGTCAAGAACGGTGATTGGCGCCGCCCCCAGTTCGACCACTTCTTCATAGTAACGTAACTCAGACACGCCATTGGAGAAGTACCACTCTCCTCTTGAGGAATACTCCTGCTCTGGCTCAGCTTCGAGCGTTTCTTCAAAGTACCAGCTCACATCTTCAATAATACGACCTTCAGCCTCATCTACTTTTGCGTCCATTAAACCCGGCCGAGTTACATAGCCCTTCAACGTGCCTCGATCCTCAGACCCGTAATCCAATGATGGATTCGCAAAGCTAACATGTGAAAAACGCTTACCATCGCTGAGGAAATACACATGAAGCAACCTTTCATGACCTCCTACATCTGACAAACTGCACTCCACACGGATGAGTCTCTGTGGGTCATAAGCATATTCTCTCGATGGAAAATTGTACTCTTCAACAACAGGTGCAGCTTTGTTAGCATAATATTCTGGGCATTGTTTTTCATCAAAAATAGCTTCAAAAAGCGCTATTATATCAGTCTCAACATCTTGAGCATAAGCAGGTAAAGTGAGAGCAGTGAAGGTTATACATAGAATAGCTAGTCGCACGCTTTTTCTCCTTATCAGATCCTAGCCAGGATTTCTCACTGGGCATAAAAGAAAGCGTATGAAAGTGTTAAAGCTTCAGGACCGTACACAAAAAACCAACACCAACAGCCGCTTCCAAAATGTTACCTGAAAAACTGACCTTCTCGCCACCCTCACGCCGCCAAATTGAAGCCGACTTCTCCGGGGCCACATTACGACGGACGCCGGATTGCTCCTGCTTCGTGAAGTCGATAAACAGCGTCGCCTGACACGCCGCTTGGCCAGCGTGCTCATGCCCCCCGCGCACCAGAACAGGTTCATCATAAGCTCGACACTCTGGTTCGTCAGCGAGTGTTCGGTATCGAAGACCTGGAGTAGACGCTCAAGCGATACGGGTGGCTATACAATCACCATATCCCGCAGAAAGCCCTGCATCATCAATCGCCGATCGCAGCGATATCAAGGGCGTCGTCGCCTCGCCGATCTACAAGCAGCACTTCCGCCTCGAGGACGGCAGTTGCGTGGAGGACGACAGCGTATCCCTGCGCACCTGGCCGGTGCGCTTCGATGGCGAGAAGGTTGTGATCGAAGCCTGAGGTAGGTCGGTATGAAAAAAAAAGCCGCCAGTGCTCAGAGCATTGGCGGCTTTTAAGGAGTAGCTACAACAAAGCACAGACGATGGCCTGTTAATTAGTTACCTCAATGTACCATTTGGGCTTGATACGTCCGAAATCCCGGCGGACATTCGATTTCAATGCCTTTTTGGAGTCCAGCACCACCACCTCGCCACCTTCTCTGAAAAACACGACCCAATACCAGAATGGTTTGCCCTGCTCCAGGCGCCATTTGATCGCCATGAGGGCCTTGTCTGGCAGACACTCACACGACTCGAAGGGTGTTTCTGTCGGTGACGCCTCAATACCGAGTTCACGTAGAAGCTTGTGAACGTGGGCTGTCTCCGACCAGAGTGTCGGGTCTGCGGCGTAAATTCCCAGAGCGTTTGCCTTACGCTTGGCTTCTGCATAGCTAATGCCCGCTAGAGTAGCACTTGCCGCAATACCACAACCGCTGACTTCTTCCTGGATGACTGGTTCCATGTCTCTACCGATTAACGCTTGCAGCATGCGCGCCTACGGAATGGAGCCGAAGGCGCAATGTAGTAGGCGTCGCTGTGCCTGCATTTGTTAGCTGGTGCGCTCACTTGATAGCTGGGTAACTGTCATGCGGCAAGAAGTACTTCTCCACAAGATCAGTGTGCATCTTGTGTATCCCGTTTTCTGGGTCCAGCGTTTCTTTCGTAATTTCTTCAACTGTTACATCGCTTTTGTTTTTCATTCCAGTCGAGCAAAGCACATGTATAGTTCTAGGGTCCATATGGTGGCTAATAATGCACATGTTATTGATGCCACCAAAATCGGGCTGTTTTGCCTTTAGCTCTAGTACATTTTCGTAAAACTTATGGTGTTCAGGATTGCTTCTTCCACGTTCCAGGCATACTTCGTATAGATGCATATTCATTATCCCTACTTTTGGCGATACATTTTCCGATCCGTTGCATAGCTAACGCCACCATAAACGGCGATATAGCGAAGCGTCTTTTGGCATAAAATGGCGGAGCCATGCGCAAAAGACGCGGAGTCTATAGCGTCCGTTTTCATGGTTTGGTTATGCGCGGCCTTTGAATTTATCTTCCGTCATTCCTATTATGTTTTCACTCTCCCCAAGCCCCCAGAGAAGCGAAATAGCCTTCTGAAACGCGTCCGTAAGGTCTGAACTTCTACCACAACGCAGATCATTAATGTACTGCTCAAAGTGGCGCATTATGCCCTCATGCATTCGTTGTGGATTAACCACAATGGATGCAGCGGGGGCGCGTAGGTTCAGGGAGCCGTCAGGATCCTTTGGGTAAGTAACGTAGAATGCGTGCGCGCCCTCTCGGCTGAAATTCACCCGATGCGTTAACATACCGGTATGCGCAAGGCCGCACCGGATGTGCTTATAGATTTCTTTTGCCGCGGTCTCGATTCCTTCTGTACTGGCATTGAAGCACCGCGAGAAGCCGTTCACAAAAAATTGTTTGGACTTCCCTTCGCTATTTTCTCCTGTCATATAGATGGCAATAGCTTCGAAGTACGAGGTCTCTAAAGTCATAGCTGCCGCGTCGCCACCCGCATTTTTCAGTAGCATTTCGGCAGGCCCGAATACATACCCTCGCCAAGAATCCTCAAACACATCAATGAGGTCTGTAAGGCTCGGACTTTCGAGCTTCGAGTGGTCATAATGTGGGCTTACTAGATGCTCCATCACTGCTCCGTACTCAGCGCATAACACCTAGCTCAACGGCGCATCGTCAGATGCGTCCGTTTGCAGCTTTTTGTTAGGTGTTGATAGTTTGCTAAGCTTGCATAATAAATTTGGCCTGCCAGAAATACCCCTGGCACCTTCACTAACTAATAAATATTTCTCAGTTTTTCCTTGGAAACACTTAATCAGTTGCCGCAAGGTTTCTCCGAAGCAATTAACGAGAACTTCTAACTCTTTTTCACGGGTATCGAGGAAAGTATCAAGATAATCTGATGTTACTACGTCAATGACCGTATTCAATTGCCGCCTTTCATTTCCTTTCCAGCGCAATCGAGCATGATTAATACTATTCAATTGTAATTCGTCGCTTTCAGGAGCGTATGTAGCTTCATAAAGACCTCCATCAATCACAATTACTGGAAGAGTGATGACTGCCAGCATATGATCTTCTGGCTCAAATTCGTACTCGTCATAAAACCTAGTAATATTTAGGCAGTTGGATACAACCCCCTGAACAGCTTGGTAAAAAAGGTCATTACCTTTTGAAAAGGCTTGTCTCCCTGAAAAAGAAAACCCCTCTCCCTTAAACATGCCCAACTCTTTAAATTCCTCATTGCCAGCGGCGGCCCAAGCGACCGCTTGGCCAGCCGATGAAGAGATAAGCTGAGCTGCCAAAGCGGAAGTGGCAAAACGTTTTTCGTCTTTAAATAACACCCAAGGTTTGTCTTTACTCCATTTGCATTCAACTACATGCTTAATTCGGAGAAAAGAGCGGCCGATTGGAACATTGGCAGTTGCTAGAACATCAACCTCTCGGGCTTTGCCATTTTCATCTTTTGCAAAATAACTCTGCTCAACGGAGAACCTTCTTTTCTTAAACTTGTGGGCAGTTGAAAATTCTAATGGGCACCCTTCTTTCTCTACCCACCGTTTTACTTTCTCGTCCAAACTGATCTCCATGGAACACCTAATGCCTTGGCTTTGCGGCGCACCAAAGCGCCAGCGGAGATGCGTCCGACAACAGCCACTTGTTAGGGGATTCAAACGAGTTGCTTGAATTCCCAAAGGTGACCGTACACGTCCGCAATTTCACGTGCGTACTCCTCAGGAAACCCCTCTTTACGGAGCAAGCGAGTCATATCTTCTTCAGCAAGTGGCTTTCGCATACGGCTGTTTCGCACAAATTCATAAAATCGTTTCCAATCTAAAGGGTGCAAAGCGGTTTTATTTGCCAGATTCGTAAAGCGCTTAAACAACTTGTGGCTTTGAGGTGGCAGCTTAGGTTCAAGCTTCTCTTTGGCTGGGACCGTCAAGCGATGACGCGTGCCTGCGATCCGATTATATTCGGAGAGCAGAGGGCCAATTAGGGCCTTCGCCTCTTTAACATATGTTTCATAGGTGGGAGGGTCCTGGGGGCTCCAGCGCTCAGCCCTGATTTCAAAAGCTATTTTTTTGAGTCAGGCTGAATGATTAATTGGCCACCCAGTCCCTTGTGTTGCTTGGACTTCTTGAGCCTAAAATTGGCTACGCTGAATCCATCGATGCCCATAGCATCATGCTCGATTTCGACATCAAACCTTTCAGACTTGTCAGCAATAGCGGCTATTTTCTCCAGAAAATGGGCCAACGGTCCGCTCACATTTATGTGAATTGGAGGCAGATAATCGCGCATGAAACCCTTCTCCTAACGCCTTCCTTCAGCCGCCCGCTTGGAGCGAATGACCGAAGGGAAGTAGCGGAAAGTGGGGGAACTCCAGGGTCGGATGCAAGGCATTGTTAGAGGTCAATCTTCGTAGATTTCAACAGATCTGACCTAACTTCTCTGGTGGTTTTTGAGTGACCAATCCACTTGCCTTTCAAAGCATTAGAATCAACGATCTCCAGTTGGTAGGTGCCAAAGTACCCAAGCGGATCTTTGGACGCATACCAATCACCAACCACATATCCGCACTTAATCCTGCCAAAGAACGAATACTTTATTCCGGCAAAAAAGAACTCGCTGTAGCAATAGCTTCCTAGCTGCCAGGTATCGCTTTGGCCGTGCCGTGTTGTGACTTCCGAAAACCCTGTGCTTCCACCTGGCTCCCAAGTTGTTTCCCACTTTCCCTTCAAGGAGGGTGGCTTTGCTCTAAATATGTTCCTAACTGGCAACCAGCCGAGATAGCGAACCAGTTTTGGAGCGATATGGAAATCTAGCAATGTTTTCAATATAAGAGCAACGGCGAATGTTGCCCCTCCGGTAGCTATGGCGCCCCAATTAAGTTCAGGCATTGGCTTTGGGTTCCTTCATAAGCTGGCCTTGACCTCTAACAGGTATTTGACGGTGTGTTCTATGATTGGGAAACGTGCCGGCACGTTCTTCCGACAAATGTAGCCCACTAACATCTCCTAACACACTGATTCTAATGCTAACTAATTAAAATTAGTCTTGCTATGCAGGATTTGCGTGCTTGCGCGTTTATTCCGCACCAACAATTCTGTACATAAACACAGCAACCTAGTGAGGAGATTCTGATGGCTACGCCCGGCAAGCCTCCAAAGCTGATGCCATGCGTGAAGAACACCATGCGGGTGAAGCGCTATAGTCCGCGTACCGAGAAGACGTACTGCTACTGGATTCGCTATTTCATCCGTTTCCACGGCATTCAACCCCCCGCCAGCATGGGTGCTTCCGAGGTGCATGCTTTCTTGGAACACTTGGCAGTGGAGCGCCATGTGGCGGCGGCCACTCAGAATCAGGCGCTTAACGCCCTCGTGTTCCTGTATCGCCATGTCCTCGAGCAACCACTGGGGGATATCGGTAAATTCTGGGTATCCGGATTAAATGGTTGAGGGGGCACCTACGCCCCGCCCAGACCTTAATCCTCCCAGAAGGTTGATAGATCGACGCCGAAG